>NZ_RZQE01000545.1:0-3578 GCF_004022955.1 Mesorhizobium sp. M7A.F.Ca.US.002.01.1.1
GTCCTGGACGGCGTGGTGATCGTTGCCGAGTGGGGCAAGACACAGGTCCAGACGCTGCAGGAACTTGTCAAGACGTTGCAGGCCTGCAGGACCCCGATACTAGGCGTACTCTTGGCCAGGGTCCGCGCGCCCAAGCGCCGCAAAGCATGAAACCGTAGCGAGACATTCTCCTTCGGAAGTTGCAAAAAGTCTAGGAGGATCATTCCTTGGGATTAGGGGGATAGCCCCTGAGCGTCACGCTACCTCCTTTGCCCTTCTTGTCGACAACCTCCGACCTTGGAAGAGTGCAACAACAAGTCGAAACAGCGATTGTTCCATGACAACGAACGCCTTCGAGTCACATCAGGCAGCCCCGATCTGGGTTCAGCCATCTCTGCCTATCCCGTCCGACAGCCGAACGGCAGTCCTGCACGTCCTTCCCGCATCCGACAACAACGGTGCCGGGGCAGTGTTGACGGACCTTTCGCCCGCGCTCAGCTTGGGAACGACGAACCCTCCTGTGGGCGGTCTCCTGAAGCGCATCATGGATCTGGTAGTAGCATTCACGGCGCTTATGGTTGCCGCGCCGGTAATGATTGTCGTTGCTCTGCTGATCAGGATGACGGCAGGAGGCCCGGCAGTGTTCTCGCATAGCCGCATCGGCTTTGGCGGAAAGCCATTCGATTGCTACAAGTTCCGCTCGATGGTCACCAATTCGGACGAAGTTCTGAAGTCATTTCTCGACAGCAACCCTCAAGTCAGGTTGGAATGGGAGGAGACCCGCAAGATCAGGAACGACCCCCGCGTCACGGTGCTTGGGTGGATGCTGCGTAAGTCGAGCCTCGACGAACTCCCGCAATTGTTCAACATCATCCGCGGCGACATGAGTTGTGTGGGTCCAAGGCCCATCGTCAAGGACGAACTAAAATGCTACGGCGACCACTTAGGGGAATACCTTCGGGCAAAGCCCGGGCTCACCGGTCTGTGGCAGGTGAACGGAAGAAGCAGCATGGACTACGCCAACCGCGTGAAGCTGGACTGCCAGTATGTGCGGAACTGGTCGGTTTGGCTCGATATCGTGATCCTGTTCAGGACGGTTTTCGCAGTCATACGTTTCGACCGGGCTTCCTGAAGTCCCGCCGTGTCACCTTTCCTTGCGCTTCCGGTGGACGGACAGGGACAGACCGATGATATAGGCGCCAGCCAAGACGAATGACAGTATCAGGAACTTAGTGACGGTCACGTAGCCCGGCAACCCGAGCCCATTCCAGGCAAAGCTTCCGACCACAAGCAGCGCAGTCGCCGCGATCAGCGCAGGAGCCTTGAAGCGCAGTCCCATCAGAACGCCTGCCGCCGATATAGCGATTACACTCATGAGCACCGACATCTCCAGTGATACCCGCAGGAACTGATCGCCTCACTGCGGCAGGGAAGGCATCGTCAGCGTGCCCACTGATATGCGGCCTCAAAGTGCAAGGCAAGTGCCGCCGGAAATTGCTAGCATGGTCGGCCAGATCATTGAACTTGAAGCGAACCAGTTCAAAGAAAGGTGCGCGGCGGTTTTCCGTGTGGAACAGCAGAAAAACAAGCACCTGCAGCGAGCTGGCAGCTCCGCCCACTCTGAACCGCTCTGGCCATGACGCCGGCGCGTTCTTTACCCGTCCAGGCGGCCACCAACGGTCTCGGGTTCGGGGGTCATGTCGAAGGCGTTGCGAGCCGGCACCCGCGCCAATCATGAAGCCTGTCAATTGGTACCTTGAACAGAAACCGTCCCTGCCTGGACGTCGTCCTCTACAGGTAGAGCAGCCAAGCCGGACGGCGGGGCGGGGATATCGATCTTCACGGTATCGCCTGGCTCGATCGGCGTCGTTTCCTCAGCCGTGAGTTCTTGCGAGCCGCTGTCCGTCGTCCTCACGATCTTGAAGATCGGCTTGGCCCTTTCGGCGCGCTCTCTAAGGGCGAGCAGAGCAGGGGCCGTGACCTCGGTATCGTGCAACAACTGCACCGCGGTGTTGGCCTTGCTGGTCACTTCATTGAGCTGCAGTTGCGTCTCGCGCAAGGCAGCAGCGACTTCGCTGGCTTGGCTATTGCCGAGGTTGAGGATCTCGATGTCGGTCTTGCTTATCTCCTGCCTGACTCGCAAGAGCGAGGTCTCGGCAACCAACCTGTCGCTCTGCATCTGTGCGACCGTTCCCTGTAGAGAGAGTTCCCGCGGTGCAACCGCCAGCCCCTTCTGGACAAGGGCCGAAACACCCGCGAGTTCCTTCTGGATAAGTTCGATCTGTTGGTCGTGGAAGGCCATCTGCTGGCCGAGCGAGGTCAGTTCCTTTTCGAGGAAATCCTTGAGTTCGCGCAGGGCACGGAGTTGCGTCGCCATGGCGTCCTTGCGGACGGCGAAGATCTTGCGCTCCTGCTCCATCGCCACCGCGACCGTCTCGTTCGAAGCTCTGTCCTTCAGTTGCGCAGGGAAGGCGATGTCGTCGCTGCCAGCTAGTTCTGATTCCAGCCGTGCTTTGCGAGCGAGCAGACTGACGTTGCTCAGCGCCAACAAACCCACATCGCCCTGACCCACGATGACTTCACGCTCGAGCCTCGACATGTCTTCCTCGCGTGTTCGCAGGCCGCCGGCGATTCCCAGCGCCTGCAGCACCGTCAGCCCGGGCCTGTAGGGGAACTCGCCTGGCTGCGTGACGTAGCCGACAATGTAGAACGGCCTGTACTGGACAATCTCGACAGCGACATCCGGCTGGCGGCCGAGGCCCATGTGCTGCATCAGGCGGTCGCCGATCGCGCGGGCGAGGTCGCCGGGGGCGGTGCCCTGCGCGCGTATCTGGCCGACAAATGGAAGGAAGAGCGTGCCGTCGGCACCGACGACGAAACTGTCGTTGAGAGCCGTCCATTCGAAGATCACGTCGCGTGATGCGCGCCATTCGTAGACCTTGAGCCTGACCTTGTCCTGAGGTCCGAGGAGGTACTCGGCAGCCACCGTCGGCAAGGGGCAGGCAGCCGCCGCCAATGAAGCCGCCGCCACTGTCACAAGCCATTTCCGCATTGTCTTCCCACCTTCAGATTTTCAGGATGTATTCGGGTTCGATTCGTCCCATGGCGATGTGCCGGATCGCCAGCATGTTACCCCTGAGCCTGCCCCTGCGATCGATATACGGCTCAGGCCGCAGGCTCTTTGCGAGATTCGCGGCGATATTCCTGAACATCAGCGGAAGAGCGAAAGAGGCCGGAACGGAGCCCTTCCTGATCAGATAGATCGCATTCGCAACCTGGGAGTAGCCGAACCGCTCGCCGCTGACCCGCCCTGTCTTGATACCGAGATGGACGCCCGTGATCGCGGTCACGCAGACCACGCGGCCTTTGGATCTCATTTGGCTGGTGAAGTCGATGTCTTCCTGCCAGCCGTACAAGACCAGGCGCTCGTCGAAGCGCAAATCGCCCACAAGCGAGGAACGCAAGGACATGTTGCATCCGTATGCTCCGACATGGTCGACCACCGGCGGTCCATCATGTTTTTTGCCCTCGTTTTCCCGCAAGGCGGCTTCGGCATTTTCCCAGGTGAGGCCAGCATTCGTGGCACCGTCCCTGACGAC
>NZ_RZQE01000546.1:0-3575 GCF_004022955.1 Mesorhizobium sp. M7A.F.Ca.US.002.01.1.1
GTACACGCCGATCGCTTCCGTTGCGCTCTACGTGCCGCGCGGCACGTAGAGCGCAACGGAAGCGATCGGCGTGTACCGGTCGCCGGCATAGGCGCCCGGCCGGACTTCCTTGAGCCACATCGTTTCCGGCTTCTGCTCCTCATGGAAATGCCTGATGTTGTCGATGCCGAACTGGATGCTCTCGACGACGTCCTTTTCCACCTTGTCGAACGCCGCGTCGAACTCGGCTTCCGACACCTGCAGCTCGCCCTCGGCGACATTGGCCTTGTCGAGTTCCCTGGCGAAGCGGATCAAGGCGGCGTCGCCTTCGTCCTTGACGGCCTGGATGATCGGCCGGACCTTCTCGACGAAGACCGTCAGATCGGCCTCGGCGCGCTTCAGCAGACTGGCGCGCTGGTCGGCATCGATGGATGACAAATCGTGGAAGCTGATGTCGGACATGGCTGCTCGTTCTCCTGGAACTCTTGGAACGCAATGACGGCTGGCGCAGGCCGGCCATATGCTGCGGGCCGACAGGTCGACCCTGAACAAGGATCAAAGCCGTCGAGAGGCTTCACTTGGGCAAAAGTATATACATGTCTATGTGACGGTCGCCAGCGATTTTTCCATCATCCTTCCCGTCGAAACTACCGAGATAAACCTGCCTCATCAGATCGAGGCGAGAAAGCCGCCATCGACCGGAATGGACTGGCCGGTTATGTAGGCCGCCGCATCCGAAGCGAGGAACACGGCGATGCCATGCAGGTCGGAGAGATCACCGAAACGCCGCTGCGGGATCTTGGCCAGCATGGAGTGCTGCCATGCCTCGTTGTTGTAAAAAACGTCCGTCATCGCCGTCCTGAAATAGCCCGGCGCGATGGCGTTGACCCTTATGCCAAGCTCCGCCCACTCGGCCGCAAGCGCCCGCGTCATGCCGAGCAGGCCGGACTTCGACGAGCCATACGGCACCGCGGTTGGGATTCCGACTTCCGACGTCAGCGAGCACAGGTTGATGATGGTGCCGGGACGGCCGGCGTCGCGCATCTGCCGCGCGGCGGCCTGGGCGCAGAAGAACGCTCCCTTCAGATTCGTGTCGACGATCCTGTCCCACAGCGCCTCGTCGACATCGAGCGAGGGCCGCACCTCCTCCATCCCGACATTGTTGACGAGAATGTCGAGACCACCAAGCAGGCTGGCAGCCTCGTTGGTGGCTGCGCGGCAGCGGCCGACATCGGTGACGTCGAGAGCGACGGCATGCGCCACCCCACCGGCCGCGCGGATGGCGACCGTCGTGTGCTCCAGCGCGGCCAGGCTGCGCGCCGTGACCGCGACGTCGGCGCCGGCAGCACTCAGCGCTTCGGCGATGCTGCGCCCGATGCCACGGCTGGCGCCGGTGACAAGCGCCTTCCTGCCGGAGAGATCGAAGAGAGAAGCGTTGCGCATGTGATCCTCCTGGTCGGTGTCGGTTTCCGCTTCGGCGTAGAGACTATCAGGTCAGCTTACATATACAAGCATATACAAAGCATTTCAGCTGCGGTACGGATGACGAAATCCACCGCAGAGGAGCCAGCCCGTGTCGAAAGCCTCGGATATGGTCCGCACCGAAGTCAACTGCCTGTCGCCCTACAATTCCGGACTGACCATTGACGAGGTGCGGAAACGATACGCACCGGCCAGAATCGCCAAACTGGGCTCGAACGAAAACCCGCTCGGGCCCAGCCCGAGCCTCGCCGCCACGATGCATGCCGGCTCCGAGATGTTCCGCCTCTATCCGGACCCTGCCGGGCGCAAGCTGCGCCAGGCGATCGGCGACAAATATGCCGTCGCCGAGGACCAGATTATCCTCGGCAACGGTTCCGAAGATCTTCTCTCCGTCATCAGCCGCGCCGTGTTGCGGCCGGGCGACGCCGTCGTCACGCTCTATCCGTCGTTTCCGCTGCATGAGGACTACACGACGTTGTGGGCGCTACCGTCAAGCGCGTTGTCGTCAACGACGATCTGACCATCAATGTCGATGCGCTGGTCGAGGCGGTGCGCGAACGGCCGCGCATGCTGCTGTTCTCGAACCCGATGAACCCGGTCGGCAGCTGGCTCTCCGGCGGCGATCTGTCGAGGGTTCTGGATGCGACGAGCGACGAGACGCTGATCGTCATCGACGAAGCCTATGCCGAATATGCCAAGGGCGACGACTATGCGTCATCCCTGCCCTACCTGGGAAAGCTCGACCGGCCCTGGATCGTGCTTCGGACCTTTTCCAAGGCGTTCGGCCTGGCCGGATTGCGGATCGGCTTCGGCATCGTCGGCGACCCGGAGCTGCGCGCGCTGCTGGACCGCGTCCGCACGCCTTTCAACGCCAACGGCATGGCCCAGGCCGCAGCATTCGCGGCGCTGGCCGATGACGAACACCTCGCCAGGGTCGTAGCTCTGGCCAGGGCGGAGAGAAAACGCGTCGAGACTTTCCTGGCGAGCAAGGGCCTCGACGTCGCCGCCTCCAGAGGCAATTTCCTGTTCTTCAACTGCCGGCAGGATGCCTCCGTCTTCGTCGAAGGCCTGCTGCGGCAAGGGGTCATCGTCAAACCGTGGAAGCAGCAGGGCTTTGACACCTATGTGCGTGTCAGCATCGGCTCGACTTCGGAAAACGACCACTTCATGGCCGCTCTGTCGGCGCTGTTGTGAATGCACGTCTGGGCGGATCGCTCCGCGCTTGGGAGCCGATCGCTGCCGCCCTATTTCGCCCAAGGCCTTGACCGACGCTTGGCTTGGCTGCCGTGCGGATCGTCGATGACCACAGCGTATTTATTTGGCTTCGGACCAGCCGCAGGCCTTAACTTTCGCAGCGTGGGTTTTTACATCCGAGGGGTCTGCAAACGATCGACGCTTGAGGAGGCTCCCTTGCAGCAGCCAGATGACATAGCCGCCCGCCGATTGGGCATTCTCATCGAGCAATATGTGGAAGCGCGTAAAAAGCGCTATGACTATGTGTCGACCGAGCAGGCCTATCGGGCCATCCGGCAGGTCCTCAAACCCGCCATTCCCGATCGCGAGCTCGACGACATGGTCGCCTCACTTGCCGTCAAGAACGGCCTGGCGGTCGTCTTCGATCGTCAAACCAAAGCATCGGCCGATGATGTTCCGAGGCCAAGCCCCTAGATCGACGCACATCTGCCGGTGCCGGGCGCCATATCAACGCGGGGCCAAACGCATCGTTCGGCCCCGCATCGATGTGCATCGCCGGAGGAACCTGCGACACACCTGCGCCGTGGGCCTGTGTGCCGCAAGCCGACGGGCGTGGTGGCTTCAAGCGGCGGTGCTGACCTGGCCCGGCTCGAGGATCGACTTGACCTTGTCGGCGACGGCGCGTCCCAGATCGGCGTTGTTTGCGGCGGTGAAATGAATTCCGTCGACACCGTCCGTGGTGAGGTAATCGCCGGCATTGAGGAAATCGATCTTCATGAAATCCGCCATCGCCTTATACTGCCTGGCCAGGTCCCTGGATTTTTCGTGCCCGCCGCCGAACATGCCCTCGAACCATGGATCGGGCATCGGGGTCAGCGGCGGCGGCGCAATGACCAGCGCCTTGGGGGCCGGATAAGGGG
>NZ_RZQE01000547.1:0-3569 GCF_004022955.1 Mesorhizobium sp. M7A.F.Ca.US.002.01.1.1
CCTATGGATATTCTGGCCCTCACCGATTTCAACCTCGTTGCCCGCCATGGCGGTTTCGGCAAGGCGGCACGGGCCACCGGCCGACCCAAGGCAACCCTGTCGCGGCGCGTTGGAGACTTGGAGAGCAGCCTTGACCTGCGCCTGTTTGAACGGGGTGCGCGTAACCTGAAGCTGACCGAGGAAGGACGGGCGCTTTTCGAGCGGACGGGGGCGTTGCTTGCCGAACTGGACGAGACGGCCGCGGCGATCGCCTCGGGCGGTCAAAGACCCAAGGGGAGACTGCGGATCAGCGCGCCCCTGCTTTTTTCTCAGACCGCGATGGGGAGGATCGCCGCGGGATTTGCCCTCAAATTTCCGGAGGTGAGGCTGGAGGTCACGACGGAGGACCGGGCTGTGGACATGATCGAGGAAGGCTACGACCTGGTGATCCGGGTCAACCCGGATCCCGACGAAAGCTTGGTCGGACGGGCGTTTCTCCGCGACCGGCTGGTCGTCGTGGCGAGCCCTCACCTTCCTCGCACCGGTGGACCGGCCCCTGCCGTTGCGCGCGGGAAAGGCGAACGGCAAACATGGCACGTGAAGACCGAGGGTGGCCGGTCGACGATCAAAATCGAGCCGGTCCTCGCTTTGGGAACGCTCATTATGGTGCGCGATGCGGTGCGAGCGGGGGTCGGTGCGGCACGTCTTCCCATTTCGTTGGTGGCCCACGATTTGGCTGACGGCACGTTGGTGAATTGGGGGGACATCGACGCCCCTGAGATCGCTCTTTGGACGCTCTACCCCTCCCGGCGGCTGCTCAGCCCGCGCGTGTCGGCGTTCCTGGATTTTCTGAAACAGGCCTTCCCGAACGGGACGCCGGACGAACTGGCCGCCTATATCGGCAGGTGATGCCCGGCTGCTTTCGCCGGCAAGAACTTTTATTTCTGGCGGAAGGAGTTTGCGGTGGAACAAGTTGGGGCGACGGCAATTACCTTGTCGCCCTACAAGAGGAGGACGCCGTGAAAGACTTGCGCAGTCTCCTTGCCGAACTGTCAGCCAACTGGCTCAAGCGCCGCAAGGCGCAGGCGCCCACGACCGTGAACACGGTCAAACCCCGCCCTGCCGACCAGGCGACGCGGCAACGCGCCGCCCACAAACCCAAAACACCGCCCACCCGCGACGTCGCCTCGAACATGTGAGCCCCGCGGACAATGTGGGGCCCAATGCCGCTGGGGGGTATCGGCAATCTATCACGCCAGATTGATTGGTAGCGACGAAACCTTGAGCGGCCATAAGCGTTTATTGCTTCAGCCCAATTGAGGTGGTTCCAATGCAAACGGCATGGTTCTCCAAACCTGTGGCGGTTTCGGTCGGCGTCACCGGTTCCATCCATCATCTGTCCAACACACAGCAGGCCATTGATTTGCTCACCACACATTGGCGTGACGCAGGCAGCCCGAAGCATCGGTCCGCACTGCGCGCCTGCCAGCGGGCGACGAGCGGCGATGTTGCCCCCGACGTCGCCAGGGCGGCGCTCGTCGAAGCAGCGCGCGAAGCCCACATCCTGATCGAATAGCCACATCCTTATCGAATAGCCACATCGTGATCGAAAGGCGTATCGATTGAACCTGCTGACGCTATAATCGCTGCGCCCCCTCCGGAGAACGCCTGCCATGACCCTGAAAACACGCAAGCTCGGCAGCCAGGGGCTGCAGGTCTCGGCCATCGGCCTCGGCTGCATGGGCATGAGCCAGTCCTATGGCCCGGCCGACGAGGCCGAATCCATCGCCACGCTGCACCGTGCCATCGACCTCGGCTGCACCTTCCTCGACACCGCCGAAGTCTATGGCCCTTACGACAACGAAGCCCTGCTCGGCCGGGCATTGAAGGGCAAGCGCGACCAGGTGACGATCGCCACGAAATTTGGCTTCCGCATCGAAAACGGCAAGCAGACCGGAACCGACAGCCGGCCCGAGCACATTCGAGAGGCGGTGGAAGCCTCGCTCGGCCGCCTCGGAACCGACCGTATCGACCTGCTCTACCAGCACCGCGTCGACCCGGCGGTGCCGATGGAGGATGTCGCGGGCGCCGTCGGCGAACTCGTCGCGCAAGGCAAGGTGCGCTTCTTCGGCCTGTCGGAAGCGGGTGCAGCCAACATCCGCCGGGCGCATGCCGTGCATCCGGTGTCGGCGTTGCAGAGTGAGTATTCGCTGTGGGAGCGCAATCTGGAGCCGGAGATCATCCCGCTGCTTGGCGAACTCGGCATCGGCCTGGTGCCGTTCTCGCCGCTCGGCCGAGGGTTTCTCACCGGCCAGGTCAAGCGTGCGGAAGACTATCCCGACGGCGATTATCGCCGCAACGACCCGCGCTACCAGGGCGAAAACTACGACGCCAATGTCGAGGCGGCCGCCAAGGTGAGCGACATCGCCGCTGCCCGCGGCGTCAAGCCCGGCCAGGTCGCGCTGGCCTGGCTGCTGGCGAAGGGCGACGGCTTTGGCATCGACATCGTGCCGATCCCCGGCACCAAGCGCAGAAAATACCTGGAAGAGAACGTCGCCGGCGCCGCTATCAAACTCGATGCCGCCGAGATGGCCGCGCTCAACGAAGCGCTCGCGCCGGGAAAAATCTCCGGCCCGCGCTATACCGAGCGGGGCATGGCGATGGTCGACCGGTAGGGGGCGCCTGCTCCAGCGTCCGCGACAATCTCGCCAAGCTCGTTCCGAATAGTGATGCTAACGAAAGCCCAGATGCTCCCGATAGCAGTGGGTTTCCACGGTGAACCTGCCGGCGACATCATCCGGCAGCCAAAGTGCGTCTTCGAAGCTGCGGTTCAAGCGCCATCCTTCGCGGGCATAAAATCTCTGCGCGCGGACATTTCCCGCCGTGCAGAAAAGCTCGGCCTCCGCCACGCCCTGTTCGCACAAGAGATGCTCGGCATAAGACAGCAGATCGCGGGCGGTTCCGCTTCCCCGTGCCTGCGGGCTTACATAGAGTTTCACCACCTCCGCCCCGTTTATCGAGACGAAGCCAAGCAATCCATCGGCTGCCGCCACATGGAAGGCATCGGTGGATTGCTCCAGCCACAGCGCAAAATGCGCCGGCGTTCGGTACGCCAGGATTTCGGCTGGAACCAGATGCGCATGGGCATCATGCCAGCCCTGATGCCACAGTTGCACGATCGCCGACCGGTCGGCTTCCTGGGCTGGGCGAATTTCGAGCATTTCTCACCGCCGACGGGTAGCTAATTTCGTAAGGCCGCGCGGAGGGCCGCCTGGTTCCACCGGCCTTCAGCCGATTTCGGTCAACCCGCCGCTGCCGCGGTAACCTTCTTGGACGCGGCCCGCTGTCGCCGCATGCGCCGTTTGGCGACAAGCTTGAGCGCGACCGGCGGCTCGTTTGACAGCGCGCCCAGCACCGCGTCGACCATGCCATGCGCCACGAAATCCGCGTTCATGTCACGCGCCAGTTTGCCCGCCGTCTCCTTGTCCTCGCTGTCGGCCTCCGACCAGAACACGATTCCCACCCGAAGTGCGGCCTTCGCACGCTTCAGCCGGCGGACCAGAAAGCGGGCGTGCTTGGTGGAATCCCGG
>NZ_RZQE01000548.1:0-3562 GCF_004022955.1 Mesorhizobium sp. M7A.F.Ca.US.002.01.1.1
ATCCACATCATCGGCGGCGGCCTCGCCGGTTCCGAAGCCGCCTGGCAGGCAGCGCAAGCCGGCGTGCCCGTCATCCTGCATGAAATGCGGCCCGTTCGTGGCACCGATGCGCACAAGACCGATAGCCTGGCCGAGCTCGTCTGTTCCAATTCCTTCCGCTCCGACGACGCCGACAACAACGCGGTCGGCCTGTTGCACGCCGAAATGCGGCTGGCCGGCTCGTTGATCATGAGCGCCGGCGACGCCAACCAGGTTCCGGCCGGCGGCGCGCTGGCCGTCGATCGCGACGGATTCGCCGATGCCGTGACGAAAAAACTCGAAGCACACCCGCTGATCACCATCCGGCGCGAGGAAGTGCCAGGTCTGCCGCCGACGGATTGGGACCAGGCGATCGTTGCCACGGGTCCGTTGACCGCCCCCGGGCTTGCCCAGTCGATCGCGGAAGCGACAGGCGCCGATGCGCTCGCCTTCTTCGACGCCATTGCGCCGATCATCCATTTCGACACGATCGACATGAATACCTGCTGGTTCCAGTCGCGCTACGACAAGGTCGGGCCAGGCGGCACCGGCAAGGACTACATCAATTGTCCGATGGACAAGGACCAGTACCTTGCCTTCGTGCAAGCGCTGGTCGACGGCCAGAAAACCGAATTCAAGCAATGGGAAGGCACGCCCTATTTCGACGGCTGCCTGCCGATCGAAATCATGGCCGAGCGCGGTGTCGAGACGCTACGCTACGGGCCTATGAAGCCGATGGGGCTGACCAATGCCCACAATCCGACGGTAAAGGCCTATGCCGTCGTCCAGTTGCGGCAGGACAATGCGCTGGGCACGCTCTACAACATGGTCGGTTTCCAGACCAAGTTGAAGCATGCCGAGCAGGTGCGCATCTTCCGCACTATACCGGGTCTCGAAAACGCCGATTTCGCCCGTCTCGGCGGCCTGCACCGCAACACCTACATCAACTCGCCGACCTTGCTCGACGCTTCGCTGCAACTGAAGTCGCGGCCCGGCCTGCGTTTCGCCGGCCAGATCACCGGCTGCGAAGGCTATGTCGAGAGCGCTGCGATCGGCCTGCTCGCCGGCCGCTTCGCCGCCGCTGAACGGCTCGGCCTTGCTCCGTCCCTGCCGCCGCTGACCACGGCCTTCGGCGCTCTGCTCAACCACATCACCGGCGGTCATATTGTCTCCGATGACGAGCCGGGAAAGCGCTCATTCCAGCCGATGAATGTCAATTTCGGCCTGTTCCCACCCGTCGAAGCTCCGAAGGCCGAGGGCAAACGCATGCGCGGCAAGGACAAGACCGTTGCCAAGCGGCACGCCATCACATCGCGTGCGCAGGCTGATTGCCGGCACTGGCTGGGACTTCCGGCGCAACCGGAAACGGCCGAAGCGGCGGAATAAACAGCTTCGCGTTCTGATTGGACCCCATGATCCGGGACAAAGTCGAAGACGGCTCCTTCGGTTCGGCCAGTGAAGTCATCCGCGCCGCCCTGCCTTCCAGCGCGAGGAGGAAGAGCACGCTGAACGCATGGCGTCCATCAGGGCGCGGGTGAAGGCGTCGATCGAAGACAAAAGACCCGCTGTTCCGCTCGATGAGGCGATCGACCGGGTAAAGAGCCGGATTTCGCAACTGACGAGGGAGAGCGATGATCCAGCGTCCCGCCGTCGTTCTTAGCGAAAGCGCGATCTCCGATCTTGAAGCAATTGGCGCCTACATCCTTGAGAGCAGCGGCAGCGAAAACATCGCCAACGGTTTCGTGGATCGGATAGAAGAGCGCTGTCAGAGTATCGGCAATGCGCCTCGTGGCGGTCGCTCGCGCGACGATATCGTTCGGGGATTACGACCCGTCCCATTCCGAGCATTCCGCCGTCATCACCACCTGACCGAGAACGATGTCATCCGCATCGTCAACATCTTCTATGGCGGTCGCGACTATGAGACGCTGATGCGCGACGGCGGGTCGAACGAACCATCCTGAGGCGATATTATTCAGCCGGCTCGACACCAGCCATCGGCAATCCCGGCTTTCCCGCCTCACCCGGATTTCGCCTGACATAGGCCGCCTTCAAACTCTCCGAGGTTTCGCGCGAGCCGTCATGGCTCCAGCCGGGCGGCTTGATCAGATAGTTCAGGCGATCGCTCAAGGTCAGACCGGGCGCAAAGGCATCCCTGAACATGCCGATCCATTCATGGAATGCCACTTTCAGCGGATTGAAGGTGCCGAGATTCCTGACGATGCCGTAGCGCGGCCGGTCTTCTTCCAGTTCCCCGACGAAGGTGCCGAACATGCGGTCCCAGATGATCAGCGTGCCGGCATAGTTGGCGTCGAGGTAGCGCGGATTGGTGGCGTGATGGACGCGGTGGTGTGAGGGCGTGTTGAAGACGAACTCGAACCAGCCCCACATCTTGCCGATGGTCTCGGTGTGGATCCAGAACTGCCAGACGAGGTTGAAGCCGAAGGTGAAGGCAATCACCGCCGGGTGGAAGCCGAGCAGCACCAGCGGCGCCTGCAGCATGAACATGAAGGTGAACAGGCCCGTCCAGCTCTGCCGCAGCGCTGTCGACAGATTGTAGTGCTGGCTGGAATGGTGGTTGACGTGTTCGGCCCAAACCCAGCGCACCCGGTGCGCGATGCGGTGATAGAAATAGTAGCGCAGATCATCGAGCAGGAAGGCCACCAGAAAAATCCAGATCGACAGGCCGAGATTGAAGACGCGGAACTGCCAGAGCCACAGCAACGCCCAGTAGGACACGACGCCAAGCAGCAGCCCGGCAACGACATTGCCGGTACCCATCATCAGGCTGGTCAATGTGTCGCGCGTTTCGAACGAACCCTTGGCACGGCCGGTGCGCACCAACCAAAGCTCGATCAGGATCGCGACAACGAAGAACGGGATGGCCAGTTGAGTGACCTGCGGAAAATTGTAGTCGTCCATCATGCCGCCTCTCCGCCGAAACTCTGCGGCTCAAGCGCCTTCAGCAAGCCTTGCGCATCCGTTGCGCTGGCAAAGCGGAAGCGGCCGCCCTTCCAGGTGAAATCGGCGAGCCGCAGCGAGACCGTATTCCCGTCTCCAGCGTCCAAAATCGTGACATCTTGAGGCGTGACGATGCGGGTCAAGAAGCAGTCGCCTACGCTGTGAACGATCCCGAAGCGCCCTCGCCCGATATCCAGGAACGCGGTCCCGGCATCTGCTGTCAGGCGGACCGCCGCCACGATCTCGTCGGGAAAATCCTCGGCGAATCGGCTCACTGCCTGATCGGTGCCACTGAGCGTCGCCGTCTTGCTGCCGCCGGTGAAATGCACCGCCGCAACCGACAGTGCGATGCCGAAGGTAACGATCGCCACCAATATGGGTAAGCTCATTCATCTCCTCCGAGCCGGTCTGTTGTCTTCGGCAACAGTTTGGCGCGGGGACGTCTTAACATGATTGACGTTTACGTCAAAGAGCAGGCCAGCCCCTGCTCGCACGACGCAGCAGCAGCCAATGCCGGCGCAAGGCCGACAGCCGCGCCACGCCTTCGAGCGGCGAGCCATTCTCCATCTTGCCGAGATAGGCG
>NZ_RZQE01000549.1:0-3537 GCF_004022955.1 Mesorhizobium sp. M7A.F.Ca.US.002.01.1.1
CAACATGGTGATGGCGGCAGGCAATCTGGTCAGCGACCAGGAACTGACCGAGATCAACACGCAGCTTGCGGCGGCGCAGAGCCGCACCGCGGCGCTGAAGGCGCAGGTCGACCAGATGCGCCGGCAGAGCGGCACGCCGGACGCAACTTCGGAAGCAATGCGCTCGGCGGTGATCTCGAGCCTGCGGGCGCAAGAGGCGACGTTGGTCGACCAGGTCTCGCAGCTCGGCACGGAGTTGGGGCCGCGTCATCCCTCGCTGATCGCAGCCCAGCAGCAACTGCGCGACACGCGCCAGCTGATCGCGCGCGAACTTGGCCGCATCGCCACCGCCACCGAGACCGACTACGAACGGGCGCTGGCCAACCAGCAGGCGCTGGAAGCCAAGGTCGCCGGCATGAAGAGCAAGTCGCTCGACACCGATCAGGCCTCGGTGCGGCTGCGCGAACTGCAGCGCGACCTCGAGGCGCTGCGTTCCGTCTACTCGAACTATCTCCAGCGCGCCCAGGAGACGCGCGAGCAGATCAATGTCGACAGCACCAATGCGCGCATCATCTCCAACGCCATGCCCGCCTTGAAGAAGAGCTGGCCGCCTCTGCCGCTGCTGTTGCTGGGCGCGATATTCGGCGGCCTTGGGCTCGGCACCGGTCTGGCGCTGATCGCCGAATATTCCTCGCCGACGGTGCTTTCCAGCGCCCAGATGCAGTCGGCCATCGACGCGCCGGTGCTGGGCGTGGTGCCGGCAAAGTCGGACACAGGCCGGCGCTGGTGGCCTTTCGGCGGGGCGCGCGCCGCCGCCTCCAGCCAGAAGACCGATGCCGTCGTCGGCCTTGCGCTGAGGCGCATGTTCAGTTCGGGCCAGCGTCCGGCGGACTGGCCGCTGGTGCCTTCCATCTTGGTGACATCGTCGCCGGGCGAGGGCGCGCAGCGTAGCCGGGTGGCGCGGCTGCTGGCCAATGCCGCGGCATCCAGGGGTAGCCGTGTGCTGTTCATCGATGCCAATGCTGGCGGCGGCGGCCAGAAGGATCCGCAGCCGGGGATCCTCGATGTTCTGCGCGGCGAGTACGCGTTCGAGGCCGTCAGCCATTACGCCGCCGGCAGCAACGTTGCCGTGCTGGGCAGGGGCCGCTCAAAGGCGGTCTTCCAGGAAGCGCATGGCATCTATTTTGCGCAGCAGATGCTGGCGCGGGCCAGCCGGAGCTTCGACCTCGTCGTCATCGACGGTGGCGCGCTGGCCGACAATCTCAATGCCTCGCCGCTGGTCGCCATGGCCGACGAGATCGTGCTCGTCGCCACGCTGAACGCCACCCCGATGCGCGACGTCACGACGACTTCGCAGGCGGTCTCCGTCATGGGGCGCCTGCCGACAGCCGCCTTGCTGGTCGACGAGGCCGCCTGATATGGCGGCCAGTTGGAGCGCAAGCGCTTCGAACCTTGGTGCTGCCGCACCCCGCGCCGGCACGCCCATCTCCGGCACCTCGGTCGATGCACTGACGCGCTTCGGACTGATCGCGGCGGTAGCGGTGCTGTTCAGCATCTCGGGGGGCATGCTGTGGCTGGTCGGCTACAATTATGATGGCCTGTTCGGCAACCCGGCGACCAAGATCCACCCGTCCACCTATCTCATCGTCCTGCTGCTTGCCTGGCGCTCCTGCGCATCAGGCAATCCGGTCGGCCATATCGTCCATCTCGCCGACAGGCGGCCGGCCAGCGCGCTGATGGCCGCCATATCGATCGTGCTTCTGGTCGTCGTCATCGCCAGGCAGCGGCCCGGTATGGCCGGCATGATCGATACGTTCGTGGCTGCGGCACTTCTCGTGCTGATGCTCAGCGAGGACGACGAACGGACCTTCGCCGGGCTGCAGACCGTCGTCCACGTGGTCATGACGGCGAATGCCTTGCTTGCCCTTTTCGAGTTCGCCACCAAAACGCTTATCTTCCCCTATCGCCTCGACGGCGTGGCGTTTACCACCGATCTGCGCTCGAGCGCGCTGCAGGGGCATCCGCTTGCCAATGCCATGGTGACGTCGATCTATGTGCTTGCGCTGCTCTCCGGTGCCAGATCCCTGTCGATGCCTGTGCGGATAGGGTTGATCGGCTTGCAATGCGCGGCACTCGTCGCCTTCGGCGGCCGCACGGCGATGGTGACGACGGTGGTGCTCGGCGGCTGCTACCTGCTTTTTCAGGGCATCACCAAATTGCGCCAGGGCCGCGTCAATCTCCTGGGTGCGGCACTCGGCTTCATGCTCGCCGCCCTGCTGCCGGTCGTCATCATTGTGGCGGCATATCTGGGCTTTTTCGACGCGCTGCTGGAGCGCTTCGTGTCGGACAGCGGCAGCGCCAATGCCCGGGTCGAGATGTTCGAGCTCTTCAAGCACCTGGAATTGCGCGATCTGATCGTGGGGCCGGATGTCGACCTGATCGACAGCCTGCGCCGCATCAACGGTCTCGAACAGGGCATCGAGAACCCGATCATCCGCACGGTCCTTTATCAGGGCGCCTTCTTCACGCTTTTGCTGACGTTCGGCTTCGTGCTGTTCCTGTTCGAGGTGGCGCGCCGCTGCCATCCCGGCATCTGGCTGCCGATGCTGGGCTGGGTCATCCTGATCAACACTTCGGAAAGCGTCGCGTCGAAGACGACGCTGCTGACCAAGTTCGTGGTGCTGGCATTGGTGCTCTATCGGCCGGCGCGGGCAGCGTTCAGGCCGGTCAGTCCGCCGGCATGGTCAGGCCAAGCGCCGCGATGATATCGGGGTCCAGCGCCCGGGTGGTGTCGTCCATCATGCCCATGCCATCGAAGAGATCCCACAGTGCCCAGGCGAAGCCGAGTTCCTCGGCGCTCCGCCTCACATCGGCGATGTAGCGCCCGCGATCCGGATTGGGCGCGGCGACATAGCGGGCGTCGGTGCGCAGCGCGCCGAACTCGCCCATGATGATGCGTTCCGGCGCAAGGCTATGGCCATCGGCCCAATCGCGGACCTGGCGAAGATATTTGTCGACAAACCAGCGGTCGGGCTGGGCGTCGAAATAGACTTTCAGCACACGCTCGGTCTCGGCATAGGCTGCTTGCTTGGCGTCTTCAGGGGTTTCGGTGTCCTGCGCCATGCGCGCCCTGACCGATGCCAGCGTCTGTTGCAGCGAGCCGGCGGATGCCGGCCACGGCACATTGTTGAGCGACCGATAGACCGGCTCGCGCATCCAGGGCGCGCCCTGATGGCTGAACAGATAGGGCTCATAGAAATGGAAGGTGAACAGGATCGGCTCGAAGGGCGACAGCGGGCCCGGATCGAGCGCGGTCAGTCCGCTCGCCATCGAGCCGCAGCCTCCGGTGACGACCAACGGCAGGGTCGCTGCCGATGCCCTTGCCGCGGTCAGAAGCGCGAGCTGGATTTGCAACCAGACGTTCGACGCGCAGGCCTGCGCCGGTTCGTTGACCGGCTCGAGCGCCACCCTGCCGGGCTGGAACCGCGCCAGCCTGCCGGCAAGCTCGCCGACCAGCCCGCGATAGAGATCGAAAGCGGGTGCGGCGGTGCTGGAGAC
>NZ_RZQE01000054.1:0-21135 GCF_004022955.1 Mesorhizobium sp. M7A.F.Ca.US.002.01.1.1
GCAGATCGGCTCGGACGTGCATGTGCTGGTTGCCGGCAAGGGCGCCAAGCCGGCAGCGTCGGCTGCCGCCAAGCTGAAGGGCGTGAGCAAGGTGCTGTTGGCCGAGGCCGACGAGCTTGCCGAGCGCCTGGCCGAACCGACGGCAGCGCTCATTGTGTCGCTGGCGGGCGCCTACGACACCATCATCGCGCCGGCGACCTCGTCGGGCAAGAATGTCGCGCCGCGCGTGGCTGCGCTCCTCGATGTCGCGCAGGTGTCCGAGATCATCGAAGTCGTATCGCCCGACACCTTCAAGCGGCCGATCTATGCCGGCAACGCCATCCAGACGGTGCAGTCGAGCGACGCCAAGAAGGTGATCACCGTGCGCACCGCCTCCTTCCAGGCAGCCCCCGAGGGCGGCTCGGCAGCCGTCGAGACCGTCAAGGCCGCGGCCAATCCGGGCCTCTCCACCTTCATCGAGAACAAGCTTTCCGAGACCGACCGTCCGGAGCTGACCTCGGCCAAGATCATCATCTCGGGCGGCCGCGCGCTGGGCTCCTCGGAGAAATTCCAGGAGGTCATCCTGCCGGTTGCCGACAAGCTCGGCGCCGCGGTCGGCGCTTCCCGCGCCGCCGTCGATGCCGGCTATGCGCCGAACGACTGGCAGGTCGGCCAGACCGGCAAGGTGGTTGCCCCCGATCTCTACATCGCGGTCGGCATCTCCGGCGCCATCCAGCACCTTGCCGGCATGAAGGATTCCAAGGTCATCGTCGCCATCAACAAGGACGAGGAGGCGCCGATTTTCCAGGTTGCCGACTACGGCCTTGTCGGCGACCTGTTCGTCATCCTGCCGGAACTGCAAAAGGCGCTTTGACGCTTTCTGCCAAAGCGTATTAAATGGTGAGGGTGGGGTAGACGAAGTCGCCCCGCCCTTTTAGTTTGCACCGCACAAAAAGCAGGCCGCAAAGGCTGAAAGCAATCCAGCAAAGTGCGCAGCGGTTTTGCGTCCGGGATTGCGGTAAAATAAAAGGTGGAGCGCTTTCGCAGTTCAAGCGGAAGGGTTCAGGACGGGATCGGTGTAATGAGCAAGATCGAGACGATCGGCATCATCGGCGCGGGCCAGATGGGTGGCGGCATCGCCCATGTCTCCGCGCTTTCAGGCTACAAGGTATTGATCTACGATATCTCGCCCGACCGCATCGAGAAGGGCATCGCCACGATCAGCGGCAACATGGCCCGCCAGGTGGGGTCCGGCAAGCTCGACGAGAAGGTGCGCAACGACGCGATGGGCCGCATTTCGGCCGCCCCCGCGATGGCCGATCTTGCGGGTGCTGACCTGGTGATCGAGGCGGCGACCGAGGACGAGACGGTCAAGCGCAAGATCTACGCCCAGCTTTGTCCGCAGCTCAATCCCGAAGCCATCCTGGCGACCAACACCTCGTCGATCTCGATCACGCGGCTTGCCGCGCAGACCGACCGGCCCGAGCGGTTCATCGGCATACATTTTATGAACCCGGTGCCGCTGATGAAGCTGGTCGAACTGGTGCGCGGCATCGCCACCGAGGACCAGACCTTCGAGGCAGCCAAGACCTATGTGAAGCAGCTCGACAAGACGATCACGGTCTCGGAGGATTTTCCTGCCTTCATCGTCAACCGCATCCTGCTGCCGATGATCAACGAGGCGATCTACACGCTCTATGAGGGTGTCGGCTCGGTCGACGCCATCGACACGGCCATGCGGCTCGGCGCCAACCATCCGATGGGGCCGCTGCAGCTGGCTGACTTCATCGGGCTCGATACCTGCCTGTCGATCATGCAGGTGCTGCATGACGGCCTGTCGGACTCCAAGTACCGCCCTTGCCCGCTACTGGTGAAATATGTCGAGGCCGGCTGGCTCGGCCGCAAGACCGGGCGCGGCTTCTACGACTATCGCGGCGAGCATCCCGTCCCGACGCGCTGAGCGGATCGTCGGCGCAAATCAGGGACAAGCCTTTCGGTTCAACGGCGACGGGTCTATCAGGAGGCCACCGCCAGTGGCTCTGTCCGGCCATCCACGATCTGTGCGTCGGGCGCCACGGAGACACAGCCACGGCCCGCCGCCTTGGCGGCATAGCAAGCCGCATCGGCCCTGGCGATGATCTCGTCGACCTCGCCACAATTGGCATTGATCGCAGCCAACCCGATGCTGGCGCCGATCACGTGAGGACGGCCGTCCCAGGTGAAGTCTAGCCCGCCGATCGCATCGATGATGGAGCGCGCCGCGATCTTGGCGCCGGCTGCCGAACCCGATTTCAAAATGACCGCGAATTCGTCGCCGCCGAGGCGAGCGACGATGTCGTCTGGACCAAGCACGCCGCGAATAGCCACGGCAACCCGCTTCAGCAGCGCGTCTCCCGCCGCGTGGCCACCCGTGTCGTTGACCAGTTTGAAGTGGTCGAGGTCGATGAACATGAACTGATGTCCGGCGCCTCCGACCGACCTTGTCGTGTCGCCGACCGACCTTGTCGTGTCGCCGACCGACCTTGTCGTGTCGGCGGTGCCGTCCTTGCGCGCCTGGCCGACGAGGTCCTCCATGGCGCGGATGAAGCTGGAGCGGTTGGCAAGGCCGGTCAGCGCATCGTGTGCCGCGGCGTGGGCGAGCTGGCGCTGCAGCGCGCGCGCATCGGTAAAGTCCTGGAAGACGATGACGAGCCCGCAGAATTCGTGGCGGTCGTTGACGATCGGCGACACCACCTGGCGGATGCTGCAGCGCGTGTCGTCGCGCCGGATGAGGACGGCGCGGCTGTTCTGGTCGGCGGGCGCATGAACGCCAACCGCGGGCCGGGTCACGCCGATCCTGTGCCCCGTCTCCTCGTCGACCGCCCAGTAGACATGGCCAAGCATCTTGCCGAGAGCCTCGCCGCCGGCAATCCCGGTCAGCTTTTCGGCGACCGGGTTCATGAAGGTGATCCGGTTTGCGGCATCGGTGCAGATCACGGCATCGCCGATCGATTGCAGCGTCACCCTCAGCCGCTCCTTTTCATCGGCAAGCATTGCCGCCGACACGGTGAGGCGCTCTTCGGCCTCCTTGCGGCGGGTGATGTCGGTCAAGCTGCCGATGGCCCTGATCAGCCGTCCATCCTCATCACGTTCGATGGCCTTGCCGCGGTCGAGGATCCACACCCAGTGGCCATCCTTGTGGCGCATCCTGAACTCGGCCTCAAAGAACGGTGTCTTGCCCTCGAGATGAGCGCGATCCGCTTCGGCGACAGTCTCGCGATCATCAGGATGGATCATCGTCAGCCAGCGGTCGGTGTCGCCATCGAGCTCGCCATCCGCATAGCCCAGCATCTTGACCCAGGTCGAGGAATAGGTCGTGCCGCCCTTGCGCATGTCGAGGTCCCAGACGCCCTGGCCGGCGCCGGCGAGCGCGAAATTCCAACGCGTTTCCGCTTCGGCAATGCGCGCCTCGGCCTGCTTGCGAGCGTCGATGTTCTCGATTTGCGAGACGAGATAGAGCGGGCGGCCGCTGGTCTCATCGCGAATGACCGAACCGGCAAGATGGGCCCAGACGGGCGTTCCGTCCTTGCGGAGATAGCGCTTCTCGAAATGGAAGGAATTGACCGTGCCCGCCTTCAGATCGTCCATCGTCTCCCGCCCGATCTGCTGGTCGTCGGGATGCGTGATCTGGAAGAAAGTCTGCGTCTCGATCTCTTCGCTTGTGTAGCCAAGCATGGCCGCGAAGGCCGGATTGGTCTGGCGGATGCGCCCATCGAGACCGACAACGACGATACCGATCGCTGAATCCTCCATGGCGCGGCGGAAGCGCAGCTCGCTCTCGGCGATCTGTTGGCGATCCATGCTGATCCTGCGGGTGGACAGGGCAGCGAGGAACAGCGCGCCCGCCGCCACTGCCATCGCGATCTGCAGGCAGAGTTTCAAGGCTTCGGTGCCCAGGTCCAGGTGCGACAGCAGGATCGAGGCCGCCAGCACGCCCAGGCCGGCGACGAGCAACGCCAGCCCTGCACGCCCAAGAGATTCTCGGCTGGTCAATCCTCGCCACATCACGATACGTGCCACCCCCGTGCGCAAACGCATGTTCTCGCCTCAACCTTGGCGGATCGATTTTAAGGAAAGGTTGCGTCAGGCATTCCGGTGCCATCGCTAACCGGCAAACAATTGCCGGCATGATTAAGGATCGGTATGCGCGAGCGGGCGAGCGTGGCGCAACGCTACCAGCGCACGAAAAACCGTCCGCCGAGCGCGCCAAGCAATGCGAGCGCTGCAATGGCTATCGTGTACCAGGTGGCGACGAAAAGCGGCGAATCGTCGAAGCAGTGGGCGGCATAGAAGGTTGCCGCCAGCCCGCCGGCGAGCAGGCCTGCCACCGCACCGGCAAGCACCGGCCGTGTCGGCGCCCCGTAGCGCAGCATCCACAGGAAGATGGCAAGCGGACCGAGGCCGATCAGCGGGATGAAAGCCATGCAGATCATCATGTTGGAGCCGACCATTTTGGTTCCCCACAGCGCCTCCGGCACCATGAAAAGCTCCAGAACCACCGCCACGGCTACCAGCACTGGCGCCGCAGCCATCCCAGCCATTGCCCGGCCCGTCGACGCACCCGGCGTCGACAAGGCACGGATCAGGGCGAAGGCGCCGACGGCAAGCACGATGGTGAAAACAAATTTGGAAAGGAAGCGCATCGTGTGCGCGGCCGCCATGAAATCCGGGCGTGGGCCGATGGTCAGCAGGAAAACGACGGCCGCGATCACCGCTGCCGCACCGGCGGCCAGCCACCAGGCCGATTGCAGCGGCATCGCCTTGCTGGTTGCATCGGCGTCCAGCGCCTTGATGAGATCGTCCGTTCTCATGTCATTCCCGCCCGAACCGCCCCTGCCCGAATCGCTTGGCTATCGCGGCAAGTCCGCGATGCAGCGACACCCGCACCGCCGTCTCACTGATGCCGAACTTTGCCGCCGTCTCGCCGATGGACCGCCCTTCCACCGACACGGCCGAGACCACGGAGCGCTGAGCCGGCGACAGACCGTCCAATGCACGGTTGATGTCGCGCTCGCTGACGGTCTCGGTTTCCGGCTCGGCGAACGTCTCGGCGATATCGTCGACGTCGATCTCGATGCGCCGTCCGCGCCGCCTGAACGCATCGATCAGCTTGAAGCGGGCAATCGCATAGACCCACGGCAACACCGGCGCATCCTGACGCCAGGTATGCCGTTTCACATGAATGGCCAGCAAGGTTTCCTGCACGACATCCTCGGGATCGACCCCGCCCTGCACGATCTTGCGCCTGGCAAAACCGCGAACCAGCGCGGCAATCCGGTGCAGAAAGTCGGCGTAAGCCCTTTCATCTCCCGCGATCGCGGCCCGCATCAGCCGGGAAAGTTCGGCCTCGTCCTTGCCGCTCACAAGAGTTCACTCCCCGATTTTCGCGTCTCGGCGCTGATTTGTTACGTGGCCGGCGAAATAATGTCCAAGCCAAACTGTCGGCAAATCACGAAAGTTTGCGGCACCGCCGAACCGTGAGCATCACGCGGAATTGTCCGTTCGGCACCCACCTTTGCACGTCAGCGACCGATTGAAGCACACCAACAATGTTGACTATAGCTGTCATGTATCGATAGGTGCAGCCGTGACAGACCTAGGACCCCCGAAATCGAGGACAATGCCATGAAATACGCTCTTTCCACCCTCGCCGGCGCCGCTGCGCTGGCAATCAGCCTCATCGCCGGTCCGGCAAAGGCGGAAGAGGATGGCATCATTGTCTACAACGCCCAGCACGAAAGCCTGACCAAGGCGTGGGCCGAAGGCTTCACCAAGGAAACAGGCATCAAGGTCACCGTGCGCAATGGCGGCGACAGCGATTTCTCCAACCAGATCGTCGCCGAGGGCGCTGCTTCGCCCGCAGACGTCTTCCTGACCGAAAACTCACCGGCCATGGCGCTGGTCGAAAGCGCCGGCCTGTTCGCGCCGGTCGACGCGGACACGCTGGCGCAGGTTCCCCAGGACTATCAGCCGGCCAGCGGCAAATGGGTCGGCGTTGCCGCGCGCAGCACGGTCTTTGCCTATAACAAGACCAAGCTGACTGCCGACCAGTTGCCCAAGTCGATGCTGGACCTCGCCGATCCGAGCTGGAAAGGCCGTTGGGCCGCCTCCCCCTCGGGCGCCGATTTCCAGGCCATCGTCAGCGCCCTGCTCCAGCTCAAAGGTGAAGCCGCTACCGCCGACTGGCTGAAGGCGATGAAAACCAATTTCACGGCCTACAAGGGCAACAGCACGGTGATGAAGGCGGTTAATGCCGGCGAGATCGAAGGCGGCGTGATCTACCACTATTACTATTTCGGCGATCAGGCCAAGACCGGCGAAAACAGCAAGAATGTCGCGCTGCACTATTTCAAGAACCAGGATCCGGGCGCCTTCGTCTCGATCTCCGGCGGCGGTGTGCTGGCTTCGAGCAAGCATCCGAAGGAAGCCCAGGCGTTCCTGAAATGGCTGACAGGCAAAGGCGGTCAGGACGTGCTGAAAACCGGCGATTCCTTCGAGTACGCGGTCGGCAAGGGTGCGGACTCCAACCCGAAGCTGGTGCCGCTCGCCGATCTGCAGGCGCCGAAGGTCGATGCCACGACGCTGAACTCCAAGAAGGTCACCGATCTGATGACGGCAGCCGGCTTGCTTTAGTTGCCATTCGTCCTAAAAGGACACCCGACCACGCTCCCGCGGGAATTCGCCTTCCGCGGGAGTGATTTTGTTTTTCGAGATGGCATTCGTCGATGACGACACGCTGTGTTCCCGACCGCGATCGCGGTCTTTCAATTGCTGCCGCTGGACGGCAACGGCACGGCGTCTGACCTGATGCAGTCCGCGGTCGATCTCGCGCATTCGGGCCTGCCTTCGGGCACAGGCCGAAGGGCTCGGCGACGCGCACCGCTTTGGCTGGTCCTCGCCGCCATCTTCGTTGCGCTGCTGGCGCTGGTGCCGCTTGCCTTCATCATCTGGATCGCGGTGCAGACCGGCTGGGAAACAGTCTCGGCACTGGTCTTCCGGCCGCGTGTCGGCGAGCTTCTGGTCAACACTGTCCTGCTGGTCGCGCTCTCGGTGCCGATCACCATCGTGCTGTCGGTTTCGCTGGCCTGGTTGACCGAGCGCAGCGACCTGCCGGGCGCCCGGCTCTGGGCCTGGCTGTGCGTGGCGCCGCTCGCCATCCCGGCTTTTGTGCACAGCTATGCCTGGGTCACCATCGTGCCGGGACTGCACGGCCTGTGGGCCGGCGTGCTGGTTTCCGTGATCGCCTATTTCCCGTTCCTGTATCTGCCGGTGTCGGCGGCGTTGCGCCGTCTCGATCCCGCCCTGGAAGACGCCGCCGCCGCACTCGGCCTTGGGCCCCGGCGCGTGTTCTGGCGGGTCGTGCTGCCGCAATTGCGGCTCGCCATCTGCGGCGGCTCGCTGCTGGTCGGCCTGCATCTGCTGGCCGAGTACGGCCTCTATGTCTTCATCCGCTTCGACACCTTCACCACGGCGATCGTCGACCAGTTCCAGTCGACCTTCAATGGACCGGCCGCCAACATGCTGGCCGGCGTGCTGGTCAGCTGCTGCTTCGTGCTGCTCGGCCTCGAAGTGCTGGTGCGCGGCGAGGAGCGCTATGCCCGTGTCGGCTCCGGCGCGGCGCGCCATCAGCAACGCACAAGCCTCGGACGCGCCACCCTGCCTAGCCTGCTCTTGCTAGTCGTCATCACGCTTTTGGCGCTCGGCGTGCCGTTCGTCACCATTGGCGGCTGGCTTGCCGCCGGCGGCTCCGCTGTCTGGCGCTTGGACGAGATCGGCCTGGCGCTTGGCCAGACGCTGTTCCTGGCGCTCGCCGGCGCGTTGCTCGCCACCGTCGCCGCCATGCCGATGGCCTGGATCTCGATCCGCGCGCGGGGCCATTGCAGCGTCTTCTGGAGGGCTGCAACTACATCGTCGGCTCGCTGCCCGGGGTCGTCATCGCACTGGCGCTGGTCACTATCACCGTACGCATCGCGCTGCCGCTCTACCAGACCTTGTTCACCATCCTGGTTGCCTATGCGCTGATGTTCCTGCCGCGCGCGCTGGTCAGCCTGCGGGCATCGATCGCGCAGGCGCCGGTCGAGCTCGAACGCGCCGCTTCCAGCCTCGGCCGGCCGCCGCTGCAGGCGCTGTGGTCGACGACGATCCGCCTGTCGGCGCCGGGTGCCGCGGCCGGCATGGCCCTGGTGGCGCTCGGCATCATGAACGAACTGACCGCCACCCAGATGCTGGCACCGAACGGCACCCGCACGCTGGCGATGGCTTTCTGGTCCTACAGTGGCGAGATTGATTATGCCTCGGCGGCACCCTACGCCTTCATCATGGTGGCGATGTCGCTGCCCTTGACCTGGCTGCTCTATGTCCAGTCGAAACGGATGGCCGGACGATGAGCTTTCTCGAAATCAGCGGCCTGCACAAGCAATACGGTCCCGTGGCGGCCCTTGCCGGCGTCGACCTCAGCGTCGCCAGCGGCAGCCGCACGGCGATCGTCGGTCCTTCCGGTTGCGGCAAGACGACCCTGCTGCGGCTGATTGCCGGCTTCGAGGCTCCGGACCAGGGCCACATCACGCTCGACGGTGCCATATTGGCCAACGGCGGCGCTGCGGTGCCGGCATATCGCCGAGGCATCGGTGTGGTGGCGCAGGATGGTGCCCTGTTTCCGCATCTGACCATTGGCGACAATATCGGTTTCGGCATGGGCCGCGGCGAGGACAAGCGCGCTGAGCGCATCGTCGAGCTCGCCTATATCGTCGGGCTCGACAAGGCGATCCTCAAACGCCGCCCGCACGAGCTTTCCGGCGGCCAGCAGCAGCGTGTGGCGCTGGCCCGGGCCATGGCGATGAAGCCCAGGCTGATGCTTCTCGACGAGCCGTTCTCGGCGCTCGATACCGGCCTGCGCGCCTCGATGCGCAAGGCGGTGGCCGAACTTCTGGAGGCCGCCGGCATCACCACCATCCTGGTGACGCACGACCAGGCCGAAGCGCTGTCCTTCGCCAGCCAGGTCGCGGTGATGCGCGACGGCAAGTTCTCGCAAATCGGCACGCCGCGCGAGCTCTATCTCAAGCCGAAGGACAGGATGATCGCCGAATTCCTCGGCGACGCCATCATCCTGCCGGCCAAGATATCAAATGGCTTCGCCAACTCGCCGCTCGGCCGCATCGCGGTCGACACCCATGACAGCCGCGATATCGCCCGCATCATGCTTCGCCCGGAGCAGATCGCGCTGAAGAGAACGTCGCGCGAGGGTATGTCCGGCACCTCGGACATGCTGTTCGGCGAGGTGACGGAATCCGAATTCGCCGGCTCGATGTGCACGGTCGCGGTGCGGCTCTTGAACAATGCCGATCCGCCCGATGCGGCAGCGATCGGCAACACGCCGCTGGTCCTGCGCAAACCGGGCATGGACGCGCCGGCGGTCGGCGAGATCGTCCGGCTGACTGTATCGGGAAAGGCGCATGTCTTCGCCTGAACGCCGCGTGGGTGGAGCGTAGGCCTATCTTTCTGATTAGCCGACGCGCTTTCCGGCCTGATCGAACCAGTGCAGCTTTTCTGCCTTGGCAACCACGCGCAATTGGTTGCCAACCGTGGCGGTGGCGCGACCCGCGACCCGCACGACGATCCTGCTGCCACCTGCAGCACAGTGAAGGAAACTTTCGGCGCCTACCGGTTCGACTGCCTCGACCAGCGCCGGCAGAATGAGCGCGCCGGACGGTGCCTCGGCCCCGAAGGTGACGTCGGCATCCTCGGGGCGGAAGCCGAGCGTGACGGCGTTCGCAGGCGCAAATTCAATCGTCTTGCCATCAGCCAGCGCCGGACCAGCCGGGCCTTGCGAAAGGGGCAGGAGATTCATCGGCGGCGCGCCAATGAAGGAAGCGACGAAGGTCGAGGCCGGCCTTTCGTAGACGTCGAGCGGCGCCCCCATTTGCTCGACCAGTCCGGCATTCATGACGACGAGGATGTCGGCCAACGTCATCGCCTCGAGCTGGTCATGTGTGACATAGACCGACGTGACGCCAAGCGAGCGCTGCAGGTTCTTTATCTCGACGCGCATCTGGCCACGCAATTTGGCATCGAGATTGGAGAGCGGTTCGTCGAAAAGGAAAACCCTCGGATTGCGCACAATGGCACGACCCATGGCGACACGCTGGCGCTGGCCGCCGGAAAGCTCGCGCGGGCGGCGGTCGAGCAGCGCCGAAAGTTCCAGTATTTTCGCCGTCGCGCGGACCCGGCTGTCGATCTCATCTTTCGGCGTGCCGCGGTTGCGCAGCCCATAGGCCATGTTGTCGTAGACTTTCATATGCGGATAGAGCGCGTAGTTCTGGAACACCATGGCGATGTCACGCTCGGTCGGACCGGTTGAGTTTACGATCTTGCCGTCGATCGCAACTGTTCCCGAGGAGATGGTTTCAAGCCCGGCGATCATTCTGAGCAGCGTGGACTTACCGCAACCCGACGGGCCGACCAGCACGCAAAGCTCCTTGTCGGGAACTGCGATTGAAACGCCCTTCACGGCCTCGAAACCGCTGGGGTAGACCTTCTTCACATCCTTCAGATCGACGGTCGCCATTCAGCTTCTCACTTTTCGGAATCGACCAGGCCGCGAACGAACCAGCGTTGCATCAGCACCACGACCAGGATCGGCGGCACGATGGCCAGCATCGCTGTAACCATGACCAGGTGCCATTGCGTATCGGCATCGGCGAAGGAGACCATCTTTCTGAGCGCGATGACGATCGTGTTCATGTTGCTGCTGTTGGTGACGAGCAACGGCCACAGATACTGTGTCCAGCCATAAATGAAGAGGATGACGAACAGCGCCGCGATATTTGTCCGCGACAGCGGCAACAGGATATCGAAGAAGAAGCGCCACGGCCCCGCACCGTCGACCCGCGCCGCCTCAACCAATTCGCCAGGAATTGTCATGAAGAACTGGCGGAACAGCAGCGTGGCGGTGGCCGAGGCGATCAGCGGGATGATCAGGCCCGCATAAGTGTCGATCATGCCGAGATCGACCATCACCTTGTAGGTTGGCAGGATGCGCACCTCGACGGGGAGCATCAGGGTGATGAAGATCAGCCAGAAGAAGGTCATGCGCAGCGGAAAGCGGAAGAACACGATCGCATAGGCAGACAGGATCGAGATGAATATCTTTCCCACCGCGATGCCGAGCGCCATGATCGTCGTGTTGAGCAGCAGCCTGCCGACGCTGACGCCGCCGATGCGGCCGACACCGCCGAACAATGCCTCGCTGTAATTGTTCCAGAACTGATCGCCGGGCAGGAGCGGCAATGGCGGCCTGAGGATCGTTTGCAGCGTCTGCGTCGAGGCAACGAACGTGTAGTAGATCGGGAAGGCGACGATCAATATGCCGAGGATCAGCATGGCGTGGGCGATGACGGTGCGGAGCGGTGACTGGCCGATCATCGCTCGCCCTCAGCCGTAATGGACTTTGCGTTCCACATAGCGGAACTGGATGGCGGTGAGCGAGATGACGATGATCATCAGGATGACCGACTGCGCCGCCGAGTCACCGAGGATCAGATTGACGAAGCCGTCATTGTAGACCTTGTAGACCAGCGTCTCAGTCGTCTTGCCCGGACCGCCCCCGGTGACGGCATGGACGATGCCGAACGTGTCGAACAGGGCATAGACGGTGTTGACGACCAGCAGGAAGAAGGTCGTCGGCGCAAGCAGCGGGAAGACGATGGTCCAGAATCGCTTGGTCTCGCCGGCGCCGTCCATGGCCGCGGCCTCGATCAAGGCTTTCGGCACCGCCTGCAGGCCGGCGACGAAGAACAGGAAATTGTAGCTGATCTGCTTCCAGGCAGCGGCGGACACCAGCAGGATCATGGCGTGGGTGCCATTGAGCAGTGGATCCCAGGCGATGCCGAAACTCCTCAGCATGTAGGCCAGCGACCCGATCGAAGGGTTGAAGAGGAACAGCCACAGCATACCGGCAATCGCCGGCGCCACCGCGTAGGGCCAGATCAAGAGCGTGCGGTAGAGACCTTTGCCGCGCACCACCTTCTCTGCCATGACCGCCAGCAGGAGCGCCACGCACATGGCGACGATAGCGGTCGCAAGGGAAAACACCACCGTGACCTTGATCGAGTTCAGGTAGGCCGGATCGGCAAGCACTTTCCTGAAATTGGCGAACCAGACGAACTTGGTCCTCAGCCCGAACGGATCCTGCCTGAGCATGGATTGGTAGAACGCCTGACCGGCCGGCCAGTAGAAAAAAACGAGCGTGATGGCCAGTTGCGGCGCCACAAGCAGGTAGGGAAGGACCTTGTTGGGGAACACGACGCGAGGGGTCACGGAGCCACTCCGAGGTGATGAGGCGGGGGGCACCATGCGGCACCCCTCTCCGCCAAGATGGCTTTGATGAGCGTTTCGGACTGGGCATCATCGACCATTGGCGAAATCGCAAGGCACGGCAAAACTCCCCTCACCGAGGGGAGATGCCCGGCGGGACAGGTAGGTGCGCCGTAGAGCAAGGACCTGCGCTCGCTCTAATTCCCCAGCGCTTCCTTGATCGCGGCATTGCCACGCGTAACCGCATTGTCGAGCGCCTGCTGCGCGGTCTGCTGGCCGGCGAGCATCTTCTCGAACTCCTCGTTCTGGATATCGCGCACCTGCGGCAGATTCGGCAGACGTACGCCCTTGGAATTGTCGGTCGGCGTCTTACCCGTCATCTGCAGGATCGGGGTCTCGCGGCCGACATTCTTGTCATAGAAACCGGACTTCTTGGTCGCTTCATAAGCCGCCAGCGTTACCGGCAGATAACCCGACTTCTGGTGCAGGTATTCTTGCACCTCGGTCTTCGACAGGTAGGCGAAGAAGGCCGCGACGCCCTTGTATTCCTCATCGGATTTGTCCGCGAAAACCCACAAGCTGGCGCCACCCGGCGTCGTGTTCTGCGGCGCACCCTTGGCGTCGCTGTCATACGGCAATTGGCCAATGCCGTAATTCATGCCGGACTTGACGATATCGCCAAGCCCGCCGGACGATTCGGTCATGATCCCGCATTCGCCCGCAAGGAAGATCTGCTTGGCTTCGGAGGTGCGGCCGCCATATTTGAAGGTGCCGTCCTTGGCGAGGTCCGCCAGCGCCTGGAAATGGTTGACGAAAATCGGCGCGTTGATCTTGAGCTCGACATCGCCGCCGGCCAGACCGTTCTGCTGGGTGGCCCATGACACGTCATTCCAGGCCGCGAAATTCTCCAGATGTATCCAGGTCAGCCAGGTCGAGGTGTAGCCGCAGGCGGCCGCGCCGCTCGCCTTGATCTTCTTGGCGTCTTCCCACACTTCATTCCAGGTCTTGGGTGGGCTATCGACGTCGAGACCAGCCTTCTTGAAGATATCCTTGTTGTAATAAAGGATCGGCGAGGAGGAGTTGTAGGGGAAGGAGAGCATGGTGCCGTCCGGCTTCGAATAATAGCCGACTATGCCTGGCAGATACTGGCTCTTGTCGAAGGTCATTCCAGCGCTGGTCAACACATCGGCTGCGGGCTTGATGGCACCTTCGGCCGCCATCATCACGCCGGTGCCGACGTCGAACACCTGGATGATGTCTGGCGCCTGGCCCGCGCGGTAGGCGGCAATGCCGGCATTCAGCGTCTCGGGATACGTGCCTTTGAACACCGGAACGAGCTCATAGTCGCTCTGGCTGGCATTGAAATCTTTGGAGATCTTGTCGACGACTTCGGCATTGGCGCCAGTCATGGCGTGCCACCAACTGATCTGCGTGACGGCAAAAGCGGAGGTTGAGGAAAGCATCATAAAGGTAGCGGCAACACCGGCCGCGAAGCCGAAGGACTTCATGTTTCATCTCCCGTTTGTCATTGGCGAAAGGGGGCACTCCCGCGAAGGCAATATGTGTCGCTCATGACAATCAGACAACGGTTTTGTTGCAGATCGACGAACTTCACCCTTTACCTGACGCAACGCTCGCCTCCGCTTGGAGGCATGGAGAGCGATACGGTTAGCCGGCTTAGCGCGACGACAAGCGCGCCAGGAAGCACCGTCGGGACTGTCAAGCTGGCTTTCGGCGTGTCAGCCCTGATTGCAGCCGCAGCAACCCGAAGAGACACGCCAAGGTTGCAGCCGACTTTATCGATCCCTCAACGGCAACGCGCTACTCGATACTGCTGCCCTGTTTATTTCCAAAGCTCAGGTGAAATAAATGCTGACGGTCTACAATTGTATCGTCAACGAACACGATCTGAGACTGGTCGCACTCGCCGCGCTGATCTGCGGAATTTCCTGCTTCTCTGCTGTCAACCTGCTTCAGCACATAAGCCGTTCCACAGATCGGAACCGGCTTGCCTGGCTGATGATCGCGGCCACTTCGACCGGCTTTGGCATCTGGGCAACGCACTTCATCGCCATGCTCGCATTCACACCGGGCATACCCAGTGCTTATGATCCGGCACTCTCCGTGCTTTCGCTCGCTGCTTCGGTCACTTTGACGGCAGCCGGCATGTGGATCGCCACCTTGCGGGATGAGTTCGACTATCATCTCGTCGGCGGCGCCGTGCTGGGCGGCGGTATCGCAGCCATGCACTACATCGGCATGGCGGCGTTCGAGGTTCAGGGCCGTATCGAGTGGAACCTGTTGCTTGTCGCCGTTTCCCTGCTGGCCGGCGTAACGCTCGCGGCGCTGGCGCTGCGTGTCGTGCAGCGCCGCCCCTCCTTGAAGGCGACATCCGGCGGCGCGGTGCTGCTGACGCTGGCGATCTGCACTCTGCATTTCATCGGTATGGGTGCCGTCTCCATCTTCCCCGATCCCTCGATCGTCATATCCGAATACACGATCGAGCCGACCTCGCAGGCTTTCGCCGCCGCCGCCGCCACACTGGTGATCCTGGTTCTGTCGGCATCGGCGCTGTGGATCGATTTGCGCTTCCGTCGCCAGAAGCTCGAGGTCGACCGCATGCACGGCCTGGCCAATGCCGCCGTGGAGGGGCTGATCGTCTGCGACGGCAACCGCATCATCAGTGCCAATGACAGCATTGCGGCACTGACGGGCATCGCAACAGCGACGCTGAACGGAATGCAGCTTGGCGATCTCTTCGGATCCGATATGTCGGGCTTCGGCGAACAGCCGCAGGAGGCCGAATTGAGCGGTCGCGATGGCACGAGCATTCCTGTCGAGCTGATCGCCAGGAGCATCGACTACTGTGGCAAACCGCACAACGTGGTCGCGGTCCGCGATATTCGCGAGCGCAAGAAGGCGGAACAGGAGATCCTGCGGCTTGCCCATTTCGATCCCTTGACCGGACTGGCCAATCGCCGCAGCTTTTCCGGCCGGCTGGAGACGGAAATCGCTGCGATGGGCCGGACCAGGAAAGGCGGCCAGCTTGCGCTTCTGCTGCTTGATCTCGACCGGTTCAAGGAGGTCAACGACCTGTATGGGCACGGCGCGGGCGACGCCATGCTGCAGAAGGTTGCGCAGTGCGCGACCGGTATCCTTCGTCCAGGGCAGATGGTGGCGCGGCTGGGCGGCGATGAGTTCGCCATCATCGCGCCGAACCTGGCCGACCCGTTGGAGGCGGGCCGTATCGCCAACGCGGTGCTGACCGCCATGCGCGAGGAAAACCGGCTCTCGGTCGGCGGCGGCCTTGTGTCGGCAAGCATCGGCATTGCGGTGTATCCGTCGGATGCCGAAAACCAGGCCAGCCTGATAAGCCACGCCGATACGGCACTCTACCGGGCCAAGACCGAAGGCAAGGACACTTACCGTTATTTCGAAGCATCGATGGGGGCCGAGGCCCGCGACAAGCGCGTCATGGAGCACGAACTGCGCCAGGCGGTCGCACGCCAGGAGTTCTATCTCGTCTACCAGCCGCAGAAAGAGATCAGCAGCGGAAAGATGGTCGGCTTCGAAGCGTTGGTCCGCTGGCGGCATCCGACGCGCGGCGACGTGTCGCCGGCCATATTCATCCCGGTGGCCGAAGACAGCGGCGCCATTGGCCAGATTGGCGAATGGGTGCTGACGGCTGCCTGCGAGGAAGCCGCCCGCTGGGAAAATCCGCTGACAGTGGCCGTCAACGTTTCGGCGGTGCAGCTCCACAACACGAATTTCAGCCGCAAGGTCCACGAAACATTGCTGAATTCCGGCCTGGCGCCCGGCAGGCTCGAGCTTGAGATCACCGAGACGGCGCTTGTCAAGGACATGCCGCGGGCGCTGGCCACCTTGCGGCAGGTCAAGGCGCTGGGCGTGCGCGTGGCCATGGACGATTTTGGAACCGGCTATTCCTCGCTCTCCAACCTCCGCGCCTTCCCCTTCGACAAGATCAAGATCGATGGCTCCTTCATCAAGTCGGTCGACAAGAACGGCCAGGTCGCGGCGATCGTGCGCGCCGTCCTGGGACTTGGACGCGGTCTCGGCCTGCCGGTTCTGGCGGAGGGGGTCGAGACGCTCGGCGAACTGAAATTCCTGGACGCCGAAGCCTGCGAGATCGGCCAGGGCTATTATATCGGCAGGCCAGCTCTCATCGAAGAATTCGGCGATCTGACCGGTGTCGTCGCACCCGCTGTCGGCAGCAAACCCGCTACCTTGCGCGACAGAAGCGTTCTGGCCTTCGCACCGGCACCTGCGCTAGCCACACGCTAGACTAGAGGCTCTCGGGCTTGAGTGCCGTCTCGACCAGCCGCCTGGCGTCCGGCCCCGACCATTCGGCCGGGCCGTTCATATGGGCGATCAGGCAGCCCTCGCCGTCGACCAGCATGGTGACAGGAAGGCCTAGCGCCAGGCCGCGCTTCTTGAGGTCGTTGAACAGCGCCATCGTCGAATCCCGGTAATAGCCAAGCGTCGCGACGCCGGTATCGCTGAGGAACTTCTTCGGCTTCACATCGTCGCCGGCATCGACATTGACGGCGATCACTTGAAAGGCGTCGCTGCCCTTTTCCTTCTGCAGCGCATCAAGCGCCGGCATTTCGGCACGGCACGGCGCGCACCATGTCGCCCACAGATTGAGCAGCACCGTCTTGCCGGCATGATCGGCAATCGTCATCGGCTTGCCGTCCGGACCGTTGAAGGCAAGGCTCTTCAGGGATTGTGGCGGATCGGCCGGCAAAAGTGCCGCGACCTCACCGGTGGCCGAAGCCGCGACCTTCTTGGCGCGGTCGCTCTTGGCCGCGCAGGCCACGTCGTCCTTGCTCTCACCCACGGCAGCTTGTGCCGGTGCATTGTTGCCAGACCGGCTCTCGCTGACATATACCGCGACCGCGCCCGCCAGCGCGCCCGCCACCAAGGCGGCGAGGATCAGGCGCGGGGCCGGGAAGAATCTACTACCGTCTGCCATTTTCTCAAAACTGCTCCGAAGCACGGGTTATAGCCATGAGCGACAAGAAAACCAGCAACCAGATGTGGGGCGGACGTTTTGCCTCGGGTCCGGCCGCCATCATGGAAGCGATCAACGCGTCTATCTCCTTCGACCGCAAACTCTATGCGCAGGACATCAAAGGCTCGATCGCCCATAGCGAGATGCTGGCGCAAACGGGCATTATTTCGGCGGCCGATCAAGAAAAAATCGCTGACGGGCTGAACACGATCCTGAGAGAGATCGAGGCGGGCAGCTTCGAGTTCTCGACGCGGCTCGAAGACATCCACATGAACATCGAGGCGCGCCTTGCCGATCTGATCGGTCCGGCGGCCGGCCGCCTGCACACCGCCCGCTCGCGCAACGATCAGGTCGCGGTCGATTTGCGGCTCTGGGTCAAGGAGGAGTGCTTTCGCGTCGCCGAGGCGTTGAAGGGGTTGATTGAGGCGTTGCTGGAGCGGGCCGAGGAGCATGCGGCGACCGTGATGCCGGGCTTCACCCATATGCAGGCGGCCCAGCCGGTGACCTTCGGCCATCACTGCATGGCCTATGTCGAGATGTTTTCGCGCGACCTGTCGCGCGTGCGCGATGCCATCGAACGGATGGATGAAAGCCCGCTCGGTGCCGCCGCACTTGCCGGCACAAGCTTCCCGATCGACCGCCACCGGACCGCCAAGGGGCTCGGCTTCCGCGAGCCGATGCGCAATTCGCTCGACAGCGTCTCGGATCGCGATTTCGCGCTCGAGTTCCTCGCTCTTGCCGCGATCTGCGCCACGCATCTGTCGCGGCTGGCCGAAGAGATCATCATCTGGTCGACGCCGCAATTCGGCTTCGTCAGGCTGTCGGACTCGTTTTCCACCGGCTCGTCGATCATGCCGCAGAAGAAGAATCCCGATGCCGCCGAACTGGTGCGCGGCAAGACCGGCCGCGTCACCGGCCATCTGGTCGGCCTGCTGACGGTGATGAAGGGCATGCCTTTGACCTATGGCAAGGACATGCAGGAAGACAAGGAATCGGTATTCGACGCCGCCGAGACGCTCGACCTGATGCTGGCGGCGATGACCGGCATGGTCTCGGACATGACGGTCAACGCAGCCGCGATGAAGAAGGCCGCCGGCTCCGGCCACGCGACAGCAACCGACCTTGCCGACTGGCTGGTGCGCACGCTCGGCCTGCCGTTCCGAGAGGCGCATCATGTCACCGGCCGGGCGGTGGCGCTGGCCGAAGACAAGAAGGTGGGGCTGGAGAAGCTTTCGCTGGAGGATCTGCAGTCGATCGATCCCGGCATCACGGCCGACATATTCTCAGTGCTGGCGGTGCAGAACTCGGTCAAGAGCCGCACCAGTTTCGGCGGCACCGCGCCGTCGGAAGTGAGGAAGCAGATCCGCGCCTGGAAAAAGCGACTGGCGAAAGCGTAATGCCGGATGTTGCGCCAGCAATATCCCGGACATGCGACCAGCAATATCCGGACGTTGCGCCAGATATTGCGACGAGCAATATCTCGGGGTGCAATGCGCCGAGAACTCGGCTAAAAGCGGCGGCTGACAAACGTTTCGGACGGATGGATCGATGACCGGAAGCAGGATTTTGGTGACGCTGACGCTGCTGGTGGCGATCGCGGCCGTTTCGGCCTGCGGCAGGAGGGGCGCTCTCGACACGCCCTATGAGGCGGCCGTGCAGGCGCGCAAGGATGCCTCGAAGGCCCACCAGCCCGTGCCGCCGGAGCCGGAAAAACCGGTCAAGGACAAGAAATTCATCCTCGACCCGCTGATCTAGAGCCGACGAGAGCCGGGCCTCCAAACCGATCTCATCGCGCCCCAACTTTCCGGAACCACTCCCGTGAACCATTTCGACTACCGCGATGGCGTGCTCCATGCCGAGGACGTGGCGATACCAGATATCGCCGCACAGGTCGGCACGCCATTCTACTGCTATTCGACGGCCACCCTGACCAGGCACTACCGGGTGTTTGCCCAGTCTTTCACCGGGCTCGACACGCTGGTCTGCTACGCCATGAAGGCCAATTCCAACCAGGCCGTCCTGCGGACGCTGGCGAAGCTCGGCGCCGGCGCCGACGTGGTTTCGGAAGGTGAATTGCGCCGGGCGCTGGCCGCCGGCATTCCGGCCGGCAAGATCCTGTTTTCGGGCGTCGGCAAGACCGCGCGCGAAATGGACTTTGCCCTTGCCGCCGGCATCCTCTGCTTCAACGTCGAGTCCGAGCCTGAACTCGAGCTGTTGTCGGCGCGAGCCGTTGCCCTCGGCAAGGTGGCGTCGATCTCGCTGCGCATCAATCCCGATGTCGACGCCAGGACCCACAAGAAGATCTCCACTGGCAAGGCCGAGAACAAGTTCGGCATCCCGTGGCAGCGGGCGCGGCAGGTCTATGCCCGCGCGGCAAAGCTTCCCGGCATCAGGATCACCGGCATCGACACCCATATCGGCAGCCAGATCACCGAGCTGCAGCCCTTCGACGACGCCTTCGCCCTGCTTGTCGATCTGGTCGGCGCGCTGCGGGCGGACGGCCATGCCATCGAGCATATCGACCTCGGCGGCGGCCTCGGCATCCCCTATCGCGTCGACAACAACCCGCCGCCGCTGCCCGATGCCTATGCCCAGATCGTCAGGAAGCATGTCACCAAGCTCGGGCTGAAGGTAATGTTCGAGCCGGGCCGGCTGATCGTAGGCAATGCCGGTATCCTCGTCTCGGAAGTGATCTTCGTAAAAGAAGGCGACGCCAAGAACTTCCTCGTCGTCGACGCCGCCATGAACGATCTCATCCGGCCGACGCTCTACGATGCCTTCCACGATATCCGTCCAGTCGTGCAGCCGCCGGCGGACACGCCGCGCATGATGGTCGACGTCGTCGGCCCGGTCTGCGAGACCGGCGATTATATCGGCCTGGACCGCGATCTGCCCAGGCTGAAGGCCGGCGACCTGATTGCCGTCTCCACCGCGGGCGCCTATGGCGCGGTGCAGGCCGGTACCTACAACACCCGCTTGCTGGTTCCGGAAGTGCTGGTCGACGGCGACCGGTTCCACGTCGTGCGCCCACGCCTGACCTATGACGACCTGATCAGGCTGGATTCCGTGCCCGACTGGCTTGCATAGAAGCGCCGGAAACACACCGACCCGTCAAAGGGAGCAATCATGACGAACGGCATCACCGTCACACGCGAGCGCATTGCCGCGATGGAACCGCGCATCCGCCCCTATATCAGGCACACGCCGGTGCTGCGCGTCGACATGGCCGACTTCGATCGGCCGCCGCTGGCCGTCGACCTGAAGCTCGAATGCCTGCAGCATTCCGGCTCGTTCAAGGCGCGCGGCGCCTTCACCAACCTGCTGGAGCGTGCGGTCCCAAAGGCCGGTGTCGTCGCAGCATCGGGCGGCAACCATGGCGCGGCCGTCGCCTATGCCGCCATGCGGCTTGGCCACAAGGCGACCATCTTCGTTCCCGAAGTGAGCCCGGCAGCCAAGCTGGAACGGATCCGCTCCTATGGCGCCGAGCTGATCGTCGGCGGCGCCCGCTATGCCGAAGCGCTGGCCGCCAGCGAACGGTTCGCCGAGGAGACCGGCGCCTTGCAGATCCATGCCTTCAACCAGGAGGAAACGCTCGTCGGCCAAGGCACGCTCGGGCTCGAAATCGAGGCCGATTTGCCTCGGATCGACACGCTGCTGGTCGCTGTCGGCGGCGGCGGTCTGATCGGCGGCATCGCTGCCTGGTTCGCGGGCCGCATCCGCATCATCGCCGTCGAGCCGGAAGGAGCGCCGACGCTGTATCGCGCCTTCGAGGC
>NZ_RZQE01000550.1:0-3524 GCF_004022955.1 Mesorhizobium sp. M7A.F.Ca.US.002.01.1.1
GCCTCGATCTGGCGATCGTCATGCGCCAGACGGCAGCGGCGGACGAAGTCGGCGTGCTGCGCGAGCCGATGATATGGCTATGCTCACAAAAGGGGCTGGCCACGCGGCAGGAGGAACTGCCGCTGGCGCTGCTCGATCCATATTGCGGTTTTCGCGAAGCGGCACTTGCCGCACTCGATGCCGCCGGCCGCCGCTACCGCATTGCTGCCGGCAGCGCCAGTCTGGCCGGCCTGCGCACAGCCGTGAACGCCGGTGTCGCACTGACGCTGCGAACGGCCCGCTTTGCCCATTCCGGGATTGTCGAGGCGCCGCGCCAGCTTGGCCTGCCGCAGGTGCCTTTGGCTGAGTTCGCCATCCGGCTGCGCGCCGGTGCCGATGGATCGGCAGCCGATCTGGCGACCCTGCTCAGCGCCAACCTTGCCTTGTCGGGCTGAATACCCAACGAACCCGACCTTGCGGTCCCAAGTGGCAAAGAAAAAGCCGACCTTGCGGTCGGCAAGCGGCAAAGAAAAAGCCGACCTTACGGTCGGCTTGGAGTAGGACGGGCCGAGGGGTTTGGGGGGACTTGGGGATGGCCCGTCGCAGCAATAATGCCTGACCCGGATGATGGTTCCATGACTGTGTCGCTTTTTTAAGAAATATTTGACGCCATGCGTTGCGAGCGCGCCATCAGCCAATCCCGCCCCGCATGGGCGAACACTGCGGTGAGCACGACGGCGCCGCCGATCATGCTGGCGGCTGGTGCAATCTCGCCCAGGAACAGGAAGGCAAACAGGATCGCGAACGGCACTTCGGCCGAACCGAGAAGCCCGGATTCGGCCGGCGGGATGAGTCGTGCGCCCTCCGTCCACAGGATCGAGGACAGCGCGAAGGACGCGCCGAAAGTGGTGAGCAGAACGGCATCTCTCGGCGAAACCGCCAGCGGATCGGTGACGAACCAACCGAGCACGAACAACAGGAATGCCGACACCGCACCGGCCCACACCACGGGCGTGTCGCGGAAGGCGCGAACCATGATCATGTAAAGGCCGCTGCCGATGGTCATCAGCAGTGCCAGTCCGTCGCCGAACAGATTGCCGGTGCCGAAGCCGGACCAGACCATGATCGCCACGCCGCACAGCGACACTGCGGCGGCGACCATCGTCTGCAACCGGAAGGGTTCGCGCGTCAGAACCCAGGCCAGCAGCGCCGTGACGAAAGGTGCTGTGGCATAGATGACAGCGACATTGGCGACGAAGGTGAACTTGAACGCCGAGATGAAAGCGATGCTGGCCAGCGCGCCTTCCACCGCCAGCAGCCAGCCGCGCCAGCCAAGCCGCAGGGTCTCACGCCCACCGGAACGGTGACGCCGCCACAGCACATAGAAGCTGATCAGGATCGCGCCGACAAAGCCGCGCCAGCAGATGATGGTCAACGGGTCGGCGTGGATTGATTTCGTCAGCACGCCCGTCAGGCCGAAGACGGCGGCTGAGGACGACACCAGGATGATGCCGAGTGTCCGCTCCGCGGCGGTGTCGGTGGCGGCTGCAATCTCAGTCATGCCGCCAGCCTACGCCGCTTGGTCCTGACATCGTAGCGTCAGCAATCATGGCCATGCACATCATAGCCGTTTGCGGAAATGCTCGGTGCCGACGATCAGCAGGCCGGCGGCGACGATCAGCGCAGCGCCCAGGAAAACTTCGCGGCGCGGCACGTCGCCCCAGATCGCAAAGCCGAGTGCGAATGCCCACAATAGCGAGGTGTATTCCAGCGGCGCGAGAACCGAGGCCGGCGTGCGCTTCATGCCTTCGAAGAGAAGATACTGCGCCAGGCCGCCGAGTGCGCCGACGCTGGCAAGCAGCAGCAGCTGGGTCCAGTCGGGTGTCCGCCACCAAAGCAACGCCGGCACCGCCGAAAACAGCAGGAAATAGAAATTGTTGAGCAGGAGCTGGATCATCGAGCGCTCGGCAAGGGCGGTCCTGCGCAAGAGCACGATGGCGATGCCCCACAAGAAGGCGGCCGCCAGCACCAGCAGCACCGGCACGGACAGGCCGAGATGGGTCGGATCGCAAGCGATGAACACGCCGGCAAAGCCGATCAGCACCGCCAGCCAGCGCAGCATCGGCACTTTTTCGCCGAGCAGGAACACCGAAAGCACGGTGACGATGATCGGGGCCGCGTAATAAACGGTGGTCAGTTCGGCGAGCTGCAGGCTGCGCGCGGCGTTGTAGTAGCAGAGCCACGCAGCAAGCGTGAAGGCACTGCGCACCAGCATCGGCCGCACGATCGGCGAGCGCATCGTGTCGGCAAACAGCTGTCGTCCGCCGATCGCCGCGCACGCGCCCAGAATGGTGATGCTGCGGAAGAACATGATCTGCCAGACGCTCAGGCCGACGACCAGCAGCTTGATCGAAGCATCCTGTGTCGAAAACAGCAGATAGGCCGCACCGGTCAGCAGGATGCCTGCAAGAACCCGCTCGCGTGTTTCGAGAATGGCGATATCGGCCATAAGGCGCGTGGGACCAAATTTGCCGGAGCGGCAGAAATGCTGTGAGGAGCGACACAAGGGAGCCGTGAATTCAACTCCCTTGGTACCAAGCTATACGGGCGAAAACCCCTGCGGCGCTACGCCAGTCCGGGGCTTATATTGGGGCACGGGTCCATGGCGAGCTGCACTGTCGCCAAGTCTATTGCGTCGCCTGATAAAGCTCCGAAGCGGCTTCTTTCAGCGCGCGCCGGCCGTCGGACCTGAAATACATCATGTGCCCGCCCTCGACGACATCGAGACGGATGGGCTTGGCATTGGCGAGCGACGGGATCTGGCTCACCAGGTAGCGCGAGGCGAGGTAAGGTGTCACCAGGTCGGTGTAGCCGTTAACGATCACGACGCCGAGCGAAGGGTTCAGCGAGCGTGCGCGCTGCAGATCGTCCATCACCCCGGCATAGCCTTGCCGCGAGGCGCCGGTCCCGTAATCCCAATTGTGGCTGATTTCGCCATTGAGCAGCCGATAGCTGACATCGGTGCGAAAATGCAGTTCGTCGCTGATATAGCCGACGAACGCCGACGTCAGCGCCGGCACGCTGCGGTCGAGCACCGGATCCGGGCCGGCGATGCGGGCGCTCTCGGGCGCGATGTCGGCCGTGCCGATCGTGGCGTCATAGGGGCTGAGCACCTTGCCGCTGGCGCGGGCGAACTCCCTTGCGAACAGGCCGGTGGGGATGCGGGCGGAGTTCCGCTGCACCAGGTCGAGCGGCAGGCCGGTGATGTCAGCCACGCGTTGGCTGGCCAGCCGCCTGCCTTGCTCCAGTCCGCTGGTGATTGCCGTGAGGTAATCGCCCATCGCATAATGTTCGACGTCTGCCAGCTTCTCCCGCAACGCGTCGCCGCTGACGCCTTCGGCGCGCAGGCGCACCGCAGCCAGTGAAGGCAGTTCGAGCGCCCAATGCAGCGGCTCGAATTCGTCGGGCTGCACCAGCGTGAACTCCAGCGCCGGGGAGATCAGCACGATGCCGTTCGGACTGATGCCGATATCTTCCTGCAACGT
>NZ_RZQE01000551.1:0-3518 GCF_004022955.1 Mesorhizobium sp. M7A.F.Ca.US.002.01.1.1
GACCAATGGGGCATCTTCACCGTCTCGCTCGCGCGGCGCCGCTGAGCAGCATGGTGTCATCGCCTGCATCCGTGGCGCGTGCCGAACCCTATAGCCGGGTGGTCGTCAGGGCAGCCCTGTGGCTGGCCTTCCTGGCGCCGTTCTTCTATCTCAGCTACGGCTTCGCCAACTGGCTGGCGTCGCGGCGCGACGATGTCGGCAGTATCGTGTTCTCGTGGGAGCACGGCATCCCGTTCCTCGCCTGGACCATCGTGCCCTATTGGTCGATCAACCTGTTCTACGGCCTGTCGCTGCTGCTCAACAACGACAGGCAAGGGGTCGACCGTCTGGCCGGACGCTATCTCACCGCGCAAATCGTCGCCGTTATCTGCTTCATCCTGTTCCCGCTGACCGCTACATTCGTGCGACCGGCGACGACCGGCCTGCCGGGCTTCCTGTTTGCCGTGCTCGGCGGTTTCGACAAGCCGTTCAACCAGGCGCCCTCGCTGCATATCGCCCTTTTGGCGATCATCTGGGATCATTGGCGCCACCGGCTCGGCGGGTTGCTCCTGCCGCTCTGGCATGGCTGGAGCTTCCTCATCGGCGCCTCGGTGCTGACGACCTGGCAGCATCACTTCATCGACATCCCGACCGGCGCGCTGCTCGGGTTCTTTGCGCTGTGGCTGTTTCCGCGCAGCGGCGCATTGCCGTTTGCAGGCTTCCGGCTGACCAACGATGCGAAAGCGCGGCGGCTGGCGCGGTTCTACGCGCTGGGCGCCGTCCTCGCGCTGGCCGGTGCCGCGCTCGGTGCCTTCCTTTGCGCTGTCGCGCTCTTCCTGCTTTGGCCGGCGCTGGCGCTGGCCATCGTCGCCTTCGCCTATGCTGGCGCAGGCGAAAAGGTGTTCCAGAAATCCGCCGATGGCACCATGACGCTTGCAAGCCGTGTCCTGCTCTTGCCTTATCGCCTCGGCGCCAGGGCAAACATATGGGCCTGGACGCGCAATCTTGCCCCCCAGGTGGCGATTGCCGAAGGTGTCTTTCTCGGGCGCTTTCCCACGGCAAGCGAGGCCAACAGCTTCGGCACGGTCATCGACCTCGCCGCCGAACTCGAAAAGCCGGCGACAACCGATTGCCGCTGGATCAGCTTTCCGATGATCGACCTGTTGCCGCCGCCACTGGCGATACGGCAACAGGCAGCCGGCGCGCTGGAGAATGCACGCCGCGACGGCACCGTCCTGGTGTGCTGCGCGCTCGGCTTCCAGCGCAGCGCCGGCGTCGTCGCCGAATGGCTGGTGGCGACCGGCAGGGCCGGGACGCCAGCGCTCGCCCGCGAGATGCTCGCGGCCGCCGGCCGGCCGATTCATCTTGCAGAGGCTACGGGGCGGGCGGCGTCATGACAGGCAATACCTATCAGGACCGCACCGACCGCTTCGCCGGCATGCTGATGCGACAGGCCGCGTGGCCGGCCGCAATCGTGCTGGCCGCAAATGTCCTTGCGCCTCTAGCCGCATCGGCGCGCGGTGCCTTCGAGACCTTGCCCGCGGCCATCGCTTTGTCGATCGCCGCCGCGAGCGCGGTTGCGGTGCTGGCGCTGTCGGCATTGCTGGCATTCGACGCGCTGCTGTTCCGACTGATGGCGAGCCATGACGACGAAGCTTCCGGCGGTGCCGCGGTGGATGACATGTTGGCGCGCATGCGCCTGAAACCGGCTCCGTTCGCGACACGCTTGCTCGATGACCGCATGGCCGGCACAAGCCGCTTGCTGTTCAAGCAGCGCGCTGCCCTGGCTCTGTTCGCCGCAGCGCTTCTGGCGGCAGGGTTTTGGGCGCCGCGATGAACAAGCTTTCGCTCAAGACCTTCACCTTGCTGCAGACGGTAACCTCCGTCGGCCTGTCGGCTCTGGCCCGGATGGTGACCGGGGTGCGGCCGATCTGGAACGGCAGCCTGCCCTCCGAGCGGCAGCGCATCTATTTCGCCAATCACACCAGCCATGGCGACTTCATCCTTTTGTCGGCCTGTCTCAGCGAAAGGGAGCGCGCGATCACCCATGCTGTTGCCGCAGGCGAATATTGGGGGAAGTCGCGGCTGCGCCGCTTCATCGCGCAGGACATGTTGTCGTCCGTGCTCATCAACCGGCAATGGACGAGACCTGAGGAAAACCCCATCGAGATCATGCTGTCGGTTCTCGACCAAGGGCACTCGCTTATCCTGTTTCCCGAGGGCACCCGCAACATGACAGACGAGCCGCTGCTGGCGTTCCGCTCCGGGCTCTACAATCTGTCGACGGCGCGGCCTGAGGTCGAGCTGATCCCGTGCTGGATCGAGAACATGTCGCGCGTGCTGCCCAAGGGCCAGTTCCTGCCGGTGCCGCTGCTGTGCCGCGTCGTTTTCGGCGCGCCTGTCGCGGTTGGCCCGGGCGAAGAACGCCGCGCCTTTCTCGAGCGCGCCCACGCCGCGCTTCTGGCGCTCAACCCGCGTCCCGAGCGAGACGATTGATGCGCCACGAGATCTCCATCCTGATCATCGGCCTGCTGGCGGTTTTGACCACCGCCAGCATCGTCGCCACCATCCTTTCGGCGCGAGCGCCGAAGCCGCTGAGCTCGACGCTTGTCAATCTCACGCAGCGCATCAACGCCTGGTGGGTGATGGTGGCGCTGATGACGGTCGCCTTCTTCTTCGGCCGTTACGGGATGACCATCCTGTTTGCGCTGATTTCCTTCGCCGCGCTGCGCGAATTCGTGACGCTGACGCATACGCGCCGCAGCGACCATTGGGTGCTGCTCGGCATGTTCGGCATCATCATCCCGTTTCAGTACTGGCTGGTGTGGACCGCCTGGTATGGGCTCTTCGTCATCTTCATTCCGGTCTACTGCTTCCTCTTGATGCCGGCCATCACGGCGCTGCATGGCGACACCGAACGCTTCCTCGAGCGGATCGCCGCGCAGCAATGGGCGGTGATGATCTCGGTCTATTGCGTCAGCCACGTCCCCGCCCTGCTGACACTCGACGTGCCAGGCTTCGAAGGCCGCACCTTGCTGCTGATCGCCTTCCTGATCATCGTCGTGCAAGGCAGCGACGTGCTGCAGTACATCTTCGGCAAGCTGTTTGGTAAACACCGGTTTTCGCCGAACGTCTCGCCGTCGAAAACCTGGGAAGGGCTGATCGGCGGATTGGTGTCGGCGAGCCTGCTCGGCGCGCTGTTGTCGTTCGTGACGCCCTTCTCGCCGCTGCAGGCGGCAGCCGTGGCCTTCGTCGCCTGCTCGATGGGATTCCTAGGCGGGCTGGTCGCCTCGGCCATCAAGCGCGACCAGGGCGTCAAGGACTGGGGCCATCTCATCGAAGGCCATGGCGGCATGATGGACCGCACCGACAGCCTGGTCTTCGCCGCCCCGGTGTTCTTCCACATCGTGCGCTATTTCTGGACCGTGTGATCCGGCGACCGGTTGCCAAACGCGCTCAAAGCCGGTTGCGGATCAGCATGGTGACGACGAAGAACGCACCGACCGAGCTGGTGATGATGCCGATCGGCAGTTCCTGCG
>NZ_RZQE01000552.1:0-3510 GCF_004022955.1 Mesorhizobium sp. M7A.F.Ca.US.002.01.1.1
CTGATAGGTCTTGCCGTCTGGCCCCTTGCGGATGGCGCCGGGGATCGGGTTGGCGCCAAGCATCGGTGCGCCGCCACCATCAGCGGCACGAGGGGAAGGAGCTGGAGCCCCAGAAAGGGCTTGCGCGGGCGTCTGCTGCGGTCCAGAACCGAACAGCGCCGAAAACACGCTGTCGCCACCCTTGCGCCAGTCTGCTTCCGCTTTGTTGGCCCTGCCGTTGGCCATGCGATAGCCGAGAGCCTCTCCGATGGCGGAAAGGCCCTGTCCGACCGTCTTCGGCGCCACAGGGCCGCGCAATGCGTCGGCGATGGCGCGAAGGCGCGCGAGTTCTTCCGGCGTCTGGACGCCAGTGTCTCCGCCGAAGATGAAAGCCGGCTGTGCGGTCATGCGAACGCCCTCCCGTAGTCGACGGCATCGAAGCCGTTGACGGTTGTGACGGCATAGGGTCGATAGGCGCGCACCTCGTCGGCCATGACACCGACCTGTTCACCGCCGCCCCAAAGATATTCGAACACGTACTTCGTCAGCCCGTTGGCAAAGGTGCCGATCGCGCGAATGTTCTTCTTCAGCCGGCGGTCCGAAAACTTGATCAGGTTCGCGCCCAGACCGAACAGGCCGCCCATCAAATCGCTGCTGCTGCTGGCGTCCTGCTGCCACTTCTGAAGCTGCTGATTGTAGTTCGTGTTGATCAGGCCCGCCGTGTCCGTTGTCGGAATGGTCGGCATGTTTGCGTTGACGAAGTTCGGCTGGCTGACCTGTGAGCCCGAGAGCAGCGCCGTCAGGTTGTTGATCGGGGCCGAATTCTGGGCCAAGGCCTCCTGCACCGCCTGCCCGCGACCGGACAGCAGCAACGAATTGTAGGCGTCGTTTTCACCCTGGTCCTGGATGTTCTGCGCCTGGGCGTAGTTATCCGAACCGGGACGGATGCCGCGATTGATCAAGTCGGCTTCGTTCGCCTGCCGGCGAGCATCGAGCGCCGGCTGAAGGCGCTTCATGCCGAGATCCATCAACCGGCCTTCGGTTGCGTCGTTGGACAGGTCGACCGGCTTGGCGAGCCAATCCTTCAGAAACGACGATTGGCCGGCCGCCAGTTCGCCCAGGTTCAGCTTTGCCTGGTCGGTCTGGTCTTTGATCGCCTGACCGGTTCCCGACAACGTTTGCGTGGCCGTGTAGGTCGGGATGTCGTAGGACTTTCCCGTATAGGGATCATTCCATTTGTAGGTTCCCGTCTGGGAATAGTTCAGCGAGCCATCCGGCGTCACCTGGTTGACGTTGCCGAGGTTGGCATTCGCAATCGCGGTGCCGACGTTCGTTGCGGTCGACGCTGCTGAAGTCTCTTTCGGGTCGGGAGGTGCGGGAGCGTCTGGGGCACACATGGTCAGGTCTCCTAGAGGAAATAGGTCATGGCGATTGCCGACCGCTTGAAGCCCACGCGCTCGCACATTTTTGCAACGCGTAGATCGGTGGCGATGGTGACGTGCGCCCTGACGCAGCCGCGCGCTTTCAGTTCAGTCAGAATATGCTTGGTGAACCGGCGGCCGATGCCGTTGCGATGGTCCGGCCGCATGTAAATCGTGTCCTCCTGGGCGATCATCTCGGAATTGTGCATGTCTTGGGTGATCCAGATGAAGGCGTAACCGACGGCCTCGCCATCGCCGGCCCTGACGACAAAGCAGAGAAGATGCCCGGCGGAGCCGTAGACGTTCAGGCGCGGCTTGAATTCGCCGATCGCCATCCCTTCAGCAGCCATGCGAGCCTGCATCTCGCCATAGTGAGTGCGGCACATGGGCTCCAGCTCGGGCCACGCTTCGTTGAAATTCTCGATGCTGATGGCGTAGTCAGACAACGACGCCTCCCGTTTCAAAGGTGACATCGAGCTGAACGAATTCGGTGACTGGTCGCTGGTTAAGGAAACTGGTGATTTGCAGTTGCGGCTGCATCACGTATCCCGTCTTGCCAATCGAAATCCATTGCCCGCCGCCGACCGATGCCACCGGCTGCGCCTGGTCCCACTTCGCGACATCCCACTGGCCCGAATCCCACAGGTCCGCCGTGCCGCCATCCGCTGCCGGAGGGGCTGGCGGCAGACTGACGGAATAGTTGACCGAGAAAGAGATTTTCGGGTTGTAGGGCGTGGCGCTGAGAAAGGTCGGGCGTGCCTGGTGGACGGTCTTCAAGCCGCCCAGCGACTTCATGTGATCCGGGTTGCCGACATAGGTGTAGTAGATCGGCAGGCCATTATCGTTGCCCGCAATCTCTGCCTCGAAAACCGTGCCGTCATTGGTGCCGAAATAGAGGCGGCTGTCATGCAGTTCGATGGAGCGCGTGGCCCAGCCGACGAACTTGCACCAAGCCCCGGTTTCGAGATTGACGACGAACGACCACGCTTCCTGTCCGTCCGCCGTCACCGGCAACGCGACAATCGCATAGTTCATGTCTGGCCACTTGATGATTTCCCACGGCAGGGAAAGCCGGCGAGCAGCCTCACGCTTCCAGTCCGGTTCGATGTTCCTGGAGATGGCCGCAAGCGACAGTGCAGCCGCGTCCTTGTTGATTGCCGCAGAGATCGGAACGAGGCCTTCCTTCGTTGCAACGATCAGATCGCCGCCGGCTCGCATCGTGCCGCGCTTGCCCATCGGGTCAGTCAGGTCGTAGCGGCCGACAAGGTTCCATTCCGCTTGCGTGGTGCCAGCCGGGTTCGAACCTTCGAAGATGGCGGCCTCGCCTTCGGTGGTGACGAAAACGCATTTGTCGTCGATGCCGTCGCCAGCATCGAGGGACCACGTTGCGCCGAACAGCAGCGAGCCGCCGCGCTGGAAAATGCCTGACAGGTTCAGAGAGCCCAGGGCGCCGGTCACGCTGTCGACGTTCAGATATCGCGCGCGCATAGTGCCGTTCTCGATGAAAAACAGCCGGTTTCGATAGAGCCAGACGTGAGACAGGACGGAAGTCGCCACTCCGGTAATCGCGGCGGAGATCTGCACCACGCCGCCCGGAATGTCTGCTTTTGCAGAGCCGGCAATCGAGCCGGTGACGGTCTCGTTGTCCTGAAACGTCCCGGTGATGCTCTGGATGTAGAGCGAGCCGGTGGCGCCGTTGTCGATCGACTTGACGACAGTCGCGGTCGCGCCGCTGGTGCCGCCCGTGATCGTCTGGCCAGTCACATAGTTGACGGTCTGGGTATCGAAGTTCAGCCGAAATGTCGGCAAGCCGTTGACGGCCGACCAGTCGAAGCTGGTGCTGTAGAGCTGAAGGAAGTCGGTTCCGTTGACTGCGACCACGAACGAGCCGCCGGACGTGGTGAAATTGACATAGGAATAGTAGCCGGAAGTCTGGCCCGAGACGGCGGCGGCCGGCGGCGAAGTCGGCGAAGCCGGTGCGGTGACATCGCGAATGGTCGTCGCATCACACGCCCAAATCTTCTTCGTGCCACCCGCGTTGTAGGTGATGAAGCTTTCAACCGGAACGGCGCCGATCGTGGCACGCTTGATCGAACCGCCGCGCATGCTG
>NZ_RZQE01000553.1:0-3496 GCF_004022955.1 Mesorhizobium sp. M7A.F.Ca.US.002.01.1.1
CTTCTGTATGGCGACCGTGCTTTCCCACAAGGGTTCGCGGCCGCCGGCCTGATAGTCATGACCGACGAACAGCCGCATCTCGTCCGGCAACGCCAGTATGTCCTGGATCGAGCGCCAGAGCCGCGCGGCACTGCCGCCGGGAAAGTCCGTCCTCGCTGTGCCGCTGTCGGGCATGAACAGCGTGTCGTGGACGAAGGCGGCATCGCCGATCACATAGGTGATCGACGCCAGCGTATGGCCGGGCGAGAACAGCACCTTGACCGGAAGCGTGCCGACCGTGAAGGTTTCGCCTTCACCAAACAGCCTGTCCCACTGCGAACCGTCGGCGGGAAAATCCGGCCAGTTGTAGATCGCCTTCCACAAATTCTGGACGTCGACGACCCTGTCGCCGATCGCTGTCGGCGCTCCGGTCTTCTCCCTCAGATAGTGCGCCGCCGAGAAATGATCGGCGTGCGGATGGGTGTCGAGGATCCATTCGACGCTCAGCCCCTGCTCGCTGACGAAGTCGAGCAGGATATCGGCATTCGTCGTTGCCGTAGCACCGGATTTCTCGTCGAAATCGAGGATCGGATCGATGATGGCGCAGCGTTTCGTCGCCTGGTCGGCGACGACATACTGGATGGCCCCGGTCGGCTTGTCGTAGAAGCCGCTGACCTGCGGCCTGGCCAAAGCTACGTCCAATTCTGGCTTCCCCAACTCTCGGTCGTCAGGAATGATTTTCTCTGACGACACCCGAGAGGAGCATGGTTGTCCGCTCGGGTGAGCCAGTCAAGTATCATTTCGCTCGCGGCGACAGGAAAGCCAAAAACTGTTCCGAGGAGCGGTCAGGCAGAGGGCTGCTTGGTCTTCCGCAGATACGGCAGGATGGTCTCATAAGCGCCGAAGCGGTTGATCGCGTCCTCGTTGGAGACGGCAGCGGTGATGATGACGTCCTCGCCCTGCTTCCAGTTTGCCGGCGTCGCCACCTGATGCTTGGCGGTCAGCTGCATGGAATCGACCGCACGCAGGATCTCATCGAAGTTGCGGCCCGTGGTCATCGGGTAGGTCAGCACCAGCTTGATCTTCTTGTCCGGTCCGATGACATAGACCGAGCGCACCGTGGCATTGTCGGCCGGTGTGCGGCCTTCCGACGTCTCGCCGGCACCGCCCGGCAGCATGTCGTAGAGCTTGGCGACCTTGAGGTCCTTGTCGCCGATCAGCGGGTAGTTCACCGAATGGCCGGTCGCCGTCTTGATGTCGTCCTGCCACTTGCCGTGGCTTTCGACCGGATCGACCGAAATGCCGATGATCTTGACGTTGCGCTTCTTGAATTCGCCTTCGAGCCCCGCCATCGTGCCAAGCTCGGTCGTGCAGACCGGCGTGAAATTCTTGGGATGACTGAACAGGATCGCCCATCCGTCCCCGATCCAGTCATGGAATTTGATCGTCCCTTGCGTGGTCTCGGCGGTAAAATCCGGCGCAATGTCGTTGATACGAAGGCTCATGATACATCTCCCCTGTAAACGGAACCCGTCGGCAGCGAGGAACGACAAGCGGCAACCCATGCCGCCATCGAGCTGCCCCGCCCGGGCATCGTTGCATCTTAGCGCAAAAATTGTGACTGCAAGACAATATGAAACTCTTGTCGGCGGCAGGCGAGCATTTTTATGCTGCCGAATGCTCGGCACGCGGATGAGAGCCTGTTGGGCTGGACAGGAGAGATCCTGCCTCAGCTCTTGTTGACCGCCATTGTCACAGTCAGGTCTTCCATGCGCTGTGCCAGCGCGCTGAGCGCGTTGGTCAGCACGCTATCGCTCTTGTCGGCCTTGGTCAGAGCCTCGTCGCGGGTCTTGCGCAAGGTCAGCACTTCGCTTTCCATGCCCTTGACGCGTTTCTGCAACTCCGAGAGTTCATCCATCACCATAATGCCGGCCATCACGGTCAGCCGCTGATCGCCAATCTCGCCGAACGAGTCCTTCAGGTGTGAAACATAGCGGTCGAAACGTTCGGCAAGATCGATCAGATGCTCTTCCTGGCCCTCGTCGCAGGCCATGCGATACTGCTTGCCGTCGATTGAAACCGTGACCTGTGCCATCGGGCCAGCTCCTATCTGTCCAACACGGCGCGGATGGTTTCCATGGCGGTCACCAAACGTCGCGAGACTTCCTTGTTGGCATCTTCCAGCCGTTCGGCGCGCGCTTCGGAATTGTCGAGTTCCTGCGCCAGCCGCGAGCGATCGGCGTTCATCCGCTGCACCTCGGCCTCGGCTTCGGAGTAGTCCCGTTCATGCTCGAGCTTGGCCGCGACGGCGTTTTCCAGCCCCTCGATGGCCTTGCCCAGCCTCGCGATGACTTCCTTGAGTGTGGCTTCCCCGGTCATGGCCTTCGTCCTGTGCCCTGCCCATCACCGAATCGTTCACGTTCAGAACGCGTTATCCCTGAAACATTAGGCACCGGGTGAAGGCAACGTCAACAAAGCTCTCGCGACTGTCCCCCGCTAACGCTAATGTAGGTCCGCCGCCGGCATCACAAGACCGGCAAATGTGCACCCGATTTGTTGACTAAAAGCCCGCGCCTGCTATGTGTCGCGCACCCTTTTCAAGGGCTCTCCCAAGCCCCCAAACCCCCACTTCTGGAGGAACCATGACGTCGCGTGAACAACATGACCGGATGGCCAATGCGATCCGCTTTCTCTCCATGGACGCCGTCGAGAAGGCAAATTCCGGCCATCCAGGCCTGCCAATGGGCTGCGCCGATATCGCCACGGTGCTGTTCACGAAGTTCCTGAAATATGATCCGAAGGCCCCCCATTGGCCCGACCGGGATCGCTTCATCCTGTCGGCCGGCCACGGTTCGATGCTGCTCTATTCGCTGCTGCACCTGACCGGCTACGAGGACATGACGATCGACCAGATCAAGCATTTCCGCCAGTTGGGCTCGAAGACCGCCGGCCATCCCGAATACGGCCATGCCACCGGCATAGAGACGACCACCGGCCCGCTCGGCCAGGGTCTGGCCAATTCGGTCGGCTTCGCGCTCGGCGAGCGCATCATGAACGCAGCCTTCGGCAACGACCTCGTCGACCATTACACCTACGTACTGGCCGGTGACGGCTGCCTGATGGAAGGTGTTTCCCAGGAAGCCATCGCGCTTGCCGGCCATCTCAAGCTCAACAAGCTGATCGTCTTCTGGGACAACAACAACATCTCGATCGACGGCCCGGTCTCGCTTGCCGACAACACCGACCAGGTCGCCCGCTTCCAGGCCTCGGGCTGGAACGCCAGCCACATCGACGGCACCGATCCGGAAGCCATCGCCTATGCCATCGAAGCCGCTCGTCACTCCGACAAGCCGACGATGATCGCCTGCAAGACGACCATCGGCTTCGGCGCTCCAACCAAGGCCGGCACCAACAAGGCGCACGGTTCGCCGCTCGGCGCCGACGAGATCGCCGGTGCGCGCAAATTCTTCAACTGGGACTCGCCGCCCTTCGAGATTCCGGCCGACATCCTTGACGC
>NZ_RZQE01000554.1:0-3492 GCF_004022955.1 Mesorhizobium sp. M7A.F.Ca.US.002.01.1.1
CTGTTGCGCATGCGCAACCGGCCTCACGGCGCCCGAAAGGCTGATTTCGCCGAAATAGACGCAATCGGCGGGAAGGGCAAGACCGGTGAGCGAGGAAACCAGGGCGGCCGCCACTGCGAGATCTGCCGCGGGCTCCGAAATCCGGTAGCCGCCGGCGACATTGAGATAGACATCATGGCTGCCGAATCGCACCCCGCAATGGGCTTCGAGAACCGCCAGGATCATCGACAGCCGGGCGCCGTCCCAGCCGACGACGGCGCGGCGCGGCGTGCCGAGCGAGGAGGGTGCGACCAGTGCCTGGATCTCGACCAGCACCGGCCTTGTCCCCTCCATGCCGGCGAAAACCGCCGCCCCCGGCGATTTGGCATGGCGTTCGCCAAGAAAAAGCTCGGACGGATTGGCGACCTCGCGCAGGCCCTTGTCCGACATTTCGAAGACGCCGATCTCGTCGGTCGGTCCAAAACGGTTCTTCACCGTGCGCAGGATGCGGTAGTGGTGGCCGCCTTCGCCTTCGAAGTAGAGCACGGCGTCGACCATGTGCTCGACGACGCGCGGCCCGGCGATCTGGCCTTCCTTGGTGACATGGCCGACCAGTACGATCGCCGCACCCGTGGATTTCGCATAGCGGATCATCGCCTGGGCGGCAGCGCGCACCTGGGTGACGGTTCCGGGTGCCGAATCGGCAAGGTCGGTCCACAGCGTCTGGATCGAATCCAGGATGACGAGATCAGGCCGCTTGCCGTCGGCGATCGTCGCCAGGATGTCCTCGACATTGGTCTCCGCAGCCAGTTCCACCGGAGAAGTGGCGACGCCAAGCCGCTGTGCCCGCAGCCTGATCTGCGCGACCGCCTCTTCGCCCGAGACATAGACGATGCGGTGGCCTTTTGATGCCAGCGCCGCGGCCGCCTGGGTGAGCAGCGTCGACTTGCCGATGCCGGGATCGCCGCCGACCAGCAGCGCCGAGCCGCGCACGAAACCGCCGCCGGTGGCGCGATCGAGTTCGCCAATGCCCGAGATGATGCGTGGCGCGTCCTCGATATCGCCGGACAGCGTGGTCAGCACCACGGCGCGTCCCTTGCGGGCGTTGCGCGTGTTGGCTGGTCCTGAGCCGATGCCGCCGGACGTGCCTTCCTCGACCAGCGTGTTCCACTCGCCACACGCATCGCATTTGCCGGCCCAGCGCTGATGCACCGATCCGCAACTTTGGCAGATGAATTGGACGCGCGATTTGGCCATCAGATGGAAGCCACGCGGTGACAGGCTGGCGGGGCAGCGCCCCCCTCTGACCTGCCGGCCATCTCCCCCTCCAGGGGGGAGATTTGCAGCTTCAGCGCTTGCGCCTTCTTTTCAACGCCAAAAATTGGCGAAAGCGTCGATGCCATCCGATCTCCCCCCTTGAGGGGGAGATGTCCGGCAGGACAGAGGGGGGCGCCAAGGAATGGGACCTGTCTCAATAGGTCACTCGAACCTTTCCGGCAGATGATGCTCCTCGGCGAGGTCGGAGAAGCGGGTGAACTCGCCCTGGAAGGCAAGGCTGACGGTGCCGGTCGGTCCATGGCGCTGCTTGGCTATGATCACTTCGGCCTTGCCCTGGACCTCGATCATCTTCGTCTCCCATGCGAGATGCTCGGGCGTGCCTTTCTCCGGCTCCTTGTTCTTGATGTAATATTCCTCGCGGTACACGAACAGCACGACGTCGGCGTCCTGCTCGATCGAGCCCGATTCGCGCAGGTCGGACAGCTGCGGATGTTTGTCGTCGCGGCTTTCGACCTGACGCGAGAGCTGTGAGAGCGCGATGATCGGCACGCCCAACTCCTTGCCGAGCGCCTTCAGTCCGGTGGTGATCTCGGTGATTTCCTGGACGCGGTTCTGCGACGCCTTGGCAGATGAACCCTGCATCAGCTGGATATAGTCGATGACCATCAGGTCCAGCCCGCGCTGGCGCTTGAGGCGGCGGGCGCGCGCCGCGAGCTGGGCGATCGAGATACCACCCGTCTGGTCGATGTAGAGCGGGCGCTTGTGGTTCTCCTGCGTGTAGGCGACAAGCTTGCCGAAATCGGCTTCCGTCAAATCGCCGCGCCGGATTTTCGACGATGGAATCTCGGTCTGCTCGGAGATAATGCGGGTGGCCAGCTGCTCGGACGACATTTCAAGCGAGAAGAAGCCGACGACGCCGCCATTGGCCGCCTTGACGGAGCCGTCGGCCTGTTGGGCAGGCTCATAGGCGGCAGCGATGTTGTAGGCGATGTTGGTGGCCAGCGACGTCTTGCCCATGCCTGGGCGGCCGGCGATGATGATCAAATCCGAAGGCTGCAGGCCACCCATGCGATGGTCGAGATCGCGCAGGCCGGTGGCAATGCCGGACAGGTGGCCATCGCGCATATAGGCCGCGCTGGCCATGTCGACGGCATTCTTCAACGCATCGGAAAAGCTTTCGAAACCGCCATCGTAGCGGCCGTTTTCGGCCAGCTCGAACAGCCGCCGCTCGGCATCCTCGATCTGTTCGCCGGGTGCCATGTCGACCGGCGCGTCATAGGCGATGTTGACCATGTCTTCGCCGACGGTGATCAGCGCGCGGCGCGTCGCAAGGTCATAGATGGCGCGGCCATAGTCGGTGGCGTTGACGACGGTCACAGCCTCGACCGCCAGCCGCACGACATATTGCGCCATCGTCATGTCGCCAACCTTCTCGTCGGCCGGCAGGAAGGTTTTCAGTGTGATCGGCGTCGCCACCTTGCCCATACGGATGAACTCGGACGCCACCTCATAGATCTTGCGGTGCAGCGGCTCGTAGAAATGGCTGGCCTTGAGGAAGTCAGAGACGCGGTAGAAGGCGTCGTTGTTGACGAGGATGGCGCCGAGCAGCGCCTGCTCAGCCTCGATGTTGTTTGGCGCTTCACGATAAAGCGGTGTTTCCGCGACGCCGAATTTTCGCGCTGCCTCTGCCATGATATCCCCGATTTCAATCCCGGCCTTTCGATATCAGAACGTGATGAGTCGGTGCTGACCTTTCTGCATCACTACCCAACCAAAGAACCTTGATGCCCGTTGTTCACAGGAACAACCAATCGTCCACAGGAGAGTATTCGCGTGCCCCGATTCCGGTTGACTCGACAGGGCGTGGTTCTCTATCTGACTCGTCGGAACAAAGCAAGAACAATGGCGCTGTTCATTTTGCGATGTTGTCCAGCCTGTCGCCCCAGTCCAGTCGCCGGGCCAACTTGAAGTCGGCGCCGTCGCGCTTGGTGAACAAGCGCTCGGCGGCGGTGCCGTCGTCCTGGCAAAGCTTGAGCAGAACCTTGCCGGAGCCGGATTTCGGTGGCGCAAGAACTCGTGCCTGGTGTGATGTGGGGCCGTCGCGAGAAGCCGCGACGTAGATGAATTTCTCGTCTTCCCACGGCACGTCGGCATCCTTGGCCAGCCGATGCAGGCGCGAGCGGGCGACGCGGCGGGAAAAATGGCACCAGTCGGGCTGGACCAGCGGGCAGGGCG
>NZ_RZQE01000555.1:0-3480 GCF_004022955.1 Mesorhizobium sp. M7A.F.Ca.US.002.01.1.1
GGTCAAAAGATTGCGGAACAGCTCGCTGCGCATATTGCCGATCTTGTCGATCAGCCCGCTGATGCGGATCGACAGGTTCTGTGCGCTGGCAACGACCGCGTTGATCTCGGCCTTTTCCGATGCAAGCGCCTGACGCTCGCCCGTCACGATGTCGGGCTCCTGCGGCTGGCCCGCCGCCGGTGGAGGACCCAGCACCTCGATGCGATTGTTGATCTCGGTGAGCCGCGAGCGGAATACCAGCGCACTGGTGAGTGCCGCCCGCGACAGATCCTCCAGCTGCAGACGGATCTCCACGAGTGAGGCATCGTCCTCACCGTCCTGCTGTATCTTCTTCTCGAGATCGTCCGTCTTGGCCGTTAGATCCTGGATGACCTTTTGCTGATCGGCGACCAAACCGGCCGAGCCCTGGCCGAGCGCTTGCGCCATCGCCTTAAACGAAAGCGGCGCCGAAACGACCAGCGTGAGTACCAGGATGAGACGAAGCAATCGGAAAAGCATGATTTGTTGGCGACTCATCGGCGGCAAAGGCAATTTGAAAGCCTGTCCTTGATAAACACGGCCCTATCATGGGGCAAGCCGTCGTATCGCGAGCCCAACCGATCACTCACGCCGAGTGATCCCATCCCGGGCGTCGGCCAGTCGAAAGGCGATGGCGCAATATTGGCTTTGCGGATGCGGCCTGCTCTATAGTCTGCCGCATCGCCCGAACCGGATGACATCAATGGCAGAGTACTCGGCCTTTTCGCTGCTCGCGAACGCGCTCAAGGGAAACAAGGATTGGAAGCCGGCATGGCGCAAGCCTGACCCGAAGGCGTCCTATGACGTCATCATCATCGGTGGCGGCGGTCATGGGCTGGCGACCGCCTATTATCTTGCCAAGGAACACGGCATCACCAATGTCGCCGTTGTGGAAAAGGGCTGGCTCGGTTCCGGCAATGTCGGCCGCAACACCACGGCCGTGCGCTCGAATTATCTGCTGCCTGCCAACACCCGCTTCTACGAACACTCGATGAAGCTGTGGGAGAACCTGTCGCACGAGCTCAACTACAATGTCATGTTCTCGCAGCGCGGCTGCCTGAACCTGGCGCACACGCCGGCCCAATTCGACGACTATGCAAGGCGCGGCAACGCCATGCGCCATCTCGGCGTGGATGCCGAACTGATGACGAAGGCTGAGATCAAACGCCTGATTCCGGCGCTCGATATCTCCGACAACGCGCGTTTCCCGGTGGTCGGCGGCCTGATGCAACGCCGCGCCGGCACCGCCCGCCACGATGCGGTGGCCTGGGGCTATGCGCGCGGCGCCGACAGGCGCGGCGTCGACATCATCGAAAATTGCGAGGTCACCGGCTTCCTGCGCGACGGCGACCGCATATCAGGCGTCACCACTTCGCGCGGCGACATCCGCGCCAGGAAGGTGGCCGTGGCGGTCGCCGGCAGCACCGGACGCGTCATGCAGATGGCCGGCATCGAGACGATGCCGATCGAGAGCCATGTGCTGCAGGCCTTCGTCACGGAATCGCTGAAGCCCTTCATCGACACGGTCGTCACCTTCGGCATGGGCCATTTCTACATGTCGCAGTCGGACAAGGGCGGCCTCATCTATGGCGGCGACATCGACGGCTACAACAGCTACGCCCAGCGCGGCAATCTGCCTGTCGTCGACGAGGTGATGAGTGAAATGCTGGCGTTGTTTCCGGGCCTCGCGCGCGTGCGCATGCTGCGCTCCTGGGGCGGTGTTTGCGATATGTCGATGGACGGCTCGCCGATCATCACCGCCGGCCCCCTGCCCGGCATGTATCTCAACTGCGGCTGGTGCTATGGCGGCTTCAAGGCGACGCCGGCTTCCGGCTGGTGCTTCGCCTGGACCATCGCCAAGGACCAGCCGCACGACCTCAACGCGCCCTTCACGCTCGACCGCTTCCACCGCGGGCTGGTAATCGACGACAAGGGCCAGGGTGCAAACCCGCGGCTGCATTAGGCAATAGGTAGAGTCCAATGTTGATCACTTGCCCCTATTGCGGCCCGCGCGACGTCATCGAGTTCACCTATCAGGGTGACGGCAATCGTGAGCGTCCCGACCCCGCCTCGCAGAATTTCGAGGCGTGGAACGCCTATGTCTATGACCGGCTGAATCCGGCCGGCGACCACAATGAGGTCTGGCAACATTCCGGCGGCTGCCGCGCGCATCTCAAGGTCGTGCGCAACACGCTGACGCATGAGATTTCCAGCGTTGCCTTTGCGCGCGGCGATCATGGGCCGGCCGCGCGCCGCAAGGCGGAGGACAAGGCATGAGCCCGCGCCGTGCCGACACCGGCGGCCGCATCGACCGGCTGAAAACCATCCGCTTCACCTTCGATGGCACGGCCTACACTGGCCATGCCGGCGACACGCTGGCGTCAGCCCTGCTGGCCAAGGGCGTCACGTTGTACGGGCGTTCGTTCAAATACCACCGCCCACGCGGCCTGCTCACCGCAGGCGTCGAGGAACCCAACGCGCTGGTGACGGTGCTGAAGGGCGAGGTTCGCGAGCCCAACATTCCAGCGACCATGGTCGAGATCCATGACGGGCTGGTTGCCATCAGCCAGAACCGCTTTCCCTCGCTTGCCTGGGACATCAACGCCGTCAACCAGCTCGGCGGCAAGATCCTGTCGGCCGGGTTCTACTACAAGACCTTCATGGGACCGGTGTTCGGCCCGCTCAAGGGCACGCGTTTCTGGATGTTCTGCGAACACTTCATCCGCCGCGCAGCCGGTCTCGGCAGTGCCGGATCGGCGAAAGACCCGGCCCGCTACGAACGCATGAACGCCTTTTGCGACGTGCTGGTCGTCGGCTCCGGCCCTGCCGGCCTGATGGCCACCAAGGCCGCCGCCGATCAGGGTGCGCGCGTCATGCTGGCCGATCTCGAGCCGCATTTCGGCGGTTCGGCCAACTGGTCCGAGGAAACGATCGATGGCGCGCCTGCCGCCGATTGGGCGCGGCGCACCGTCGCCCAGCTCGCAGGCCGCGACAATGTCCGGCTTCTGCCGCGCACCACGGTGTGGGGTTACTACGACAACAACACGCTTGCGGCGCTCGAACGGGTCAGCGACCACAAGGAGCACCCCGGCAAGGGCGAGCCGCGCCATCGCTATTGGGCGATCCGCGCCAAATCCGTGGTCCTGGCCACTGGTGCGTTCGAGCGGCCGCTCATCTTCCCCGGCAATGACCGGCCAGGCGTGATGCTGGCGCATGCAGCCGAACGCTATGCCAACGAATTCGGCGTGCTGCCGGGCGAGCGGATCGCGTTGTTCACCAACAATGACAGCGCCTATCGGGCGGCTGTCGCCTTGAAGAAGGCCGGTGCTGCGGTCGTCGCCATCGCCGATGTCAGGCCGGAACTTTCGCCGGAGATGCGCAAGTTGGCCGCGGAAGCCGAGGCAGAGATCTTTGCCGGCCATGCCGTCGTCGCCACCGAAGGCGGCAAGGCGCTGTCCGGCC
>NZ_RZQE01000556.1:0-3475 GCF_004022955.1 Mesorhizobium sp. M7A.F.Ca.US.002.01.1.1
ATAGGCTACCTCGTTGTCGACATAGGCCTTGTCGAAGGCCGCTCCCTTGAGCTTGGCGAGCTTGGCCCGCTCCTCCGCGGCGGCTTTGGTCAGCGCCTTGCTGGTGGCGTTGTCTTCCGGCGTCACCTTGAGTTTCTTGACCAGGTCGAGCGCTTGGACATTCACCGCCTCATGGTCGCGGACCATGTCCTTGGCGAAGGCGAGCACCTCCTTGTTCTTCGACTTCTTGAGCGCTTGCTTGGCCGCCTCGACATCGATCACGCCGGCTGTATAGGCGATGTGGGCGATCTGCGGGTCGGTTGGTTTGTCGGCGGCTTGCGCAAGTGGGGCAGTGCCAAGCAGCAGCAAGGCGGCCAGAGCGGCGGTGTGACGAATAAGCATGACATCTCCTTCGCCCGGATGCGGGGATCGCCTCGGGCTTCGTTTCCGGTTGACGCATCATTGGATGCAGCGCGGCGGCAAACGTTCCCGCGAAAATCCGCCAAATCAGAAAATGGGTCAGCCTTCCAGGCCGAGCCGCTTCATCACGGCAGCGGTCAACCGTTCGCAGCGCCGGCCAGCGAAGGGGAAGGCGTCGAGCAGCACCGGCCCGATCTGTTCATCCAGCGCCTTGCGCAGCAGGGCGCGAGCGCGATGCAGGCGGGTCTTGACGGTTTCGGGCCGCACGCCGAGTAGTTCTGAAGTCTCTTCAATGCTCAGGCCCTCGATCACCCGCGCCACGAACACCATCCTGTAGAGATCTGGAAGGCTGTCGGTCGCCCGTTCGACAAGGGCCAGGATTTGCCGTTGCGCCATTGTCCGCTCCGGATCATCGCTGGGGTTGAGGGGAAACTGGATAATCTCGGCCTGCGGGTTCTCGGGCATCGCCACCGATCGCCGTCTTTTACGCAACCGGCCGAGCGCTTCGTTGATGACGATGCGCGACAGCCACGTGCCGAGCGAGGCATCGCCGCGAAAACTGCCGAGATGGGCAAAGGCCCTGACATAGGCCTCCTGGACGATGTCCTCGGCCTCGCTGTCATTGCGCACCACGCCGCGCGCGATGCGGTAAAGCCGCTGGTTATGCGTCTTGATAATGGTGCGAAAGGCAGCGCCGTCGCGCGCCAGGGCTCGCTGCGTCAATTCCAGGTCGCCAGAGGCAGCGATGATTTCGGTCGCGTCTCGCCGAACGTACGACATGAGCAGTCTCCTTGCCCTTCAATAGATTGGTCTCGACAACAAGGTTCCTGAAAATTCGTCACACCGGAATCGACGACAGGAATTCGCGCCTCAGATCGATGTTCGTCTCGAAAACGCCGAGCATGCGTTTGGTGACCATGCGGGTGCCGTGCGCGTGGACGCCGCGCGATGTCATGCAGCCATGCTCGGCCACAAGCACGACGGCCACTCCACCCGGCTGCAGGGCATCCTCGATCGCGCAAGCGATATCATCCGTGAGCCGCTCCTGTACCTGCAAGCGGCGAGCGCAAGCCTCGACGACCCTTGCCAATTTGGAGATGCCCACCACGCGGTTGAGGGGCATGTAGGCGATGTACGCCTTGCCGTGGATTGCGGCCATGTGGTGCTCGCAGAAAGAATGAAACGCTATGTCGTGCAGTTCGACCGCCTGGTTATAGCCGCCGATTTCATCGAACGTCCGTTCGAGCAGTCTCACAGGATCTTGCCGATAGCCGGCAAACCACTCTTCATAGGCACGAACGACACGCGCAGGAGTATCGATAAGACCGGGTCGGGCCGGATCGTCGCCGGCCCAAGAGATCAGCGTCCTGACCGCGGCCTCAGCATCGAAGCGCGTCGGCCGGACGCGGCCGACTGCTCTGGGTTGGCCGTCTCCCACTGAATTTCCTTCGGCGGAGGCCGACACGCCATCTTCGGTGTCGTTCAGAATTTGCGAATGCAGGTCCATCGGTCTCTCCAGTTCCACGCTCGAAACCATTGGATGCGGCTGGCGAGGATTGGTTCCCGACTGGCACGACACCCAGGAGGAAGGTTCCCATCCGTGGCGAACCACGGGAACTTTTCGAACAGCGCTGCATCCAATTTCATGTCTGGCGCATGGTCGACGCACGCCGTCAGGATCGTGAAGGAGAACCAAGATGGCATCGAAACAGCCCGCGGAAACCGACCCTGACCTCGCTGTTGGTGTGTTCATCGTGGCAATCGCGATAATGCCGATGCCGCCGGTCAGCTGGTGGTCCTGGTACGCGTCGGCGACCATTTGCTGGCGGTCGACGGCACATGCACCCACTGCAAAGTCCCGCTGGCGTGCGGAGTATTCATTTGCACCAGGGCCTATATCGGTCTTCAGATCGGCGAAGGGCTCCAGCCTGCGCAACGTTCCGGCTGTGGTCACAGGGCGGCCCCTATCCGGGTCAGGACGCGATCCGCGGCCGCCCGGTGGCTGTCGCGACGACGATGGCTTCGACGAAACTGCGCTCGCCCTCGATTGTGGCAACCCTTATGTCCCGTGAGATCTCGATCCGAGCCTGATCGGTCCCGGCGCGCTCGGCGAGACCTGCCGCCAGAGCGCGAATGTGGGCTTCGGCGGCGGCCATTGCTTCGTCCTCGGTGTCAAAATCGTCCAGCCGCAGGCCGGAATTGAGACGGAAAAGCCCGATCTCCGGCTGGCTGACGCGGGCTTCCGCTGACATCCGTACCTGCCCGACGACGGCACCCAACGCATTTGCAACGTCGGCGTGTTCGGCGATCTTGCACGCATTGCCGATGATCGGCGGCAGCCCCGCATAGTGAAGCGATGCCGAAGCGCCGAGGCCGATCACCGGCCGGTCGAGTGCGATCGACAGCTGCGCCATGCCGCCTCGTCGGCCAACGGCACGCTGAACCAGCGGATTGGCAACAGAGACGCCGCCATCCAGCCCGTCCTCGGCAAAGACTGTTTCAAGAATGGCTTCTGCAGAACGCCGGGTGACGGCGATGAGGACCATCTCGGAAAATGCTTCCGCTCCTTTGGCGACACGATGCCCTTGGCCGTCGCGCTTGCGTGCGAACAATTCGGCGCCCAGTCGAGCCGCGACAGGATCCCAATTCCCTTGCCGGCCGAGCACATGGGCCGCATCGGATGGCGTGAAGCCCGCAATATGCACCAGACCACGCGCGACCAGGCGATTGAGCGTTGCGACCTGTGATGTCGATACGAGCAGCCGGTCGAGCGCGGCGGGAATTGCCGAAATGTCGGCATAGAGCCGCGCCTCGGTAACTGTCAGGCCCGCAGCCAGACGCTCGGGGACACCTGTGCACAACGCGAAGCGGCCGTCCAGCCGGCTGGTGTTGGGGCTGAGCAATTGCCGCTTGAGGCCATTATGGATGGCATCGCCGTGCTTCACAGCGGCGAGCGCCAGCGGCACGAGCCGACGGGGGCCGAGCACGATCGTCGAAGTCAGCGACCGCTCATGGAGCGAGACTTCCGAATCTCCCCCGAGGCCAAAGGTGCGCATGGCGACGGCTTCCACCATGG
>NZ_RZQE01000557.1:0-3474 GCF_004022955.1 Mesorhizobium sp. M7A.F.Ca.US.002.01.1.1
GTCATGTGCGGGTAGAGCGCATAGTTCTAGAAGACCATGGCGATATCGCGCGATTTCGGCGCGACATCGTTGATAACCTTGCCGTCGAGCGCGATCTCGCCGGCGCTGATGTCTTCCAGGCCGGCGATCATCCTGATCAAGGTCGACTTGCCGCAACCGGACGGGCCAACCAGGATGACGAATTCGCCCGACGCGATGTCGACGGACACGCCGTGGATGACCTTCGCCTTGCCATAGGCCTTATCGACACCTGATATGGTGAGCGCACTCATTGGTATTTTCCTTAGAAAGAGACCTTGTCGCCGCCCTTGAGCTGCAAGATCTGCCGTGCCTCGTCAGGGGTGGCGACCGAAGCGCCAAGCCCTTCGATGATCTGGCGTACCTTGCGCACCTGCTCGGCATTGGATTTCGCCAGTTGGCCCTTGCCGATCCAGAGCGAGTCCTCCAGCCCGACGCGCACATTGCCGCCGAGCGCAATGGCCTGGGTGGCGATCGGCAGCTGGCTGCGGCCGGCGCCCAGCACCGACCAGTGGTAGTCCTGTCCAAACAGCCGGTCGGCGGTGCGCCTCATATGCGCGACATCTTCCGGATGGGTGCCGATGCCGCCCAATATGCCGAACACGCTCTGGACGAAGAACGGCGCCTTGACCAGGCCGCGCTCAACGAAATGGGCGAGCGTGTAGAGGTGGCCGATGTCGTAGCACTCGATCTCGAAACGCGTGCCGTTTTGCGCGCAGGTGCGCAGGATGTGCTCGATGTCGCCAAAGGTGTTGCGGAAGATGCGGTCGCGCGAGCCTTCGAGATAGGGGCGTTCCCAGTCATGCTCGAAGGTCTTGAAGCGCTCCAGCATTGGGTAGAGGCCGAAATTCATCGAGCCCATGTTGAGCGATGCAACTTCCGGCGCAAAGGTCGCCGCCGGCTTGACGCGCTCCTCGACGCTCATTGTCGCGGCGCCGCCTGTGGTGATGTTGATGACGCAGTCCGAGCGTTGCTTGATCACCTTCAGGAAGGGCGCAAACGCCTCGGTCGACTGGTCGGGCCGGCCGTCGGCGGGGTTGCGCGCATGCAGATGGACGATGGCAGCGCCGGCCTCGGCCGCGCCGATCGCGGCATCGGCAATCTCTTGGGCGCTCACCGGCAGATGCGGCGACATGGACGGCGTGTGGATCGAGCCGGTAACCGCGCAGGTGATGATGATCTTGTTCTGGTTCGCCACTTGAAGATTTCCTCGTCTATTTGACCGCAGTCTATTTCACCGCGCCTTGGGTGATGCCGGAGATGAACTGCTTCGACAGCACGATGTAGAGCAGCGTTATCGGCAGCGCCGCCAGAGTGAGCCCGGTGAACAGCACGCCCCAGTCGGTGGTGAATTCACCGACGAAGACGGTGAGGCCCTGCGGCAAGGTTTTGAGCTCGTCCGAGGTGATCAGCACCAGCGGGAAGAAGAAGTCGTTCCAGATCGGCACGGCGTTCTGGATGGCGACGATGACCAGGGCCGGGCGCGCCAACGGCAACATGATCGAGCGCATGATGCGAAATTCGCTGGCGCCGTCCATGCGTGCGGACTCTTCCAGTTCGCGCGGCAAGGTCCGGAGGAAGCCGGTCATGATGAACACCGCTGAGGGAATGCCCATGGCGACATAGACCAGCACCAGGCCGGCATAGCTGTCGACCAGCCCAAGCGAATCCAGCTGGATGAACAGCGGAATGATCGCCAGTTTGAGCGGCACCGTCATGCCGCTGAGGAAAAACATCAGCACCAGCGCGCTCAGCCTGAACTGGTAGCGGGCAATCGCATAGGCGGCCATGGTGCTGAACAGAAGGATGAGGGCGACCGCGGCCATGGTGATGCCGACGGAGTTGGCGAGGTAGCGCACGAAGTTGGTTTCGCTCCACACCCGCTCGGCATTGGCCAGCGAAAAGTGCGCCGGCAGGGCGAAGGGCGAGGAGAAGATCTCGGCATTAGTCTTGAAGGACGACATCACCATGACGAACAGCGGATAGATCATGATGACGGCGTTGATCGCCAGCATCAGCTGGATGGCGCCATTCTTCAGCAACTCGGCGGGTTGCCCGGTGCGGGCTGTCGCGCTCACAGCTCGATCTCGCGACGGCGCAGGTAGCGAAGCGCGATTGCAGTGACGCCTGCAACGATGATGAACATCATCACGGCCAGCGCGCTGCCCTGGCCGAAATCCTGGATCCCGGTCGTCGTCGAACCGAAGGCGGTGCGGTAGAAATAGAGGCCGAGCACATCTGTCGCGCCGCCGGGCGAACCGGTGAGGCCAGCCATGACATAGGGGATTTCGAACCAGTTGAAGCTGCCGATGAAGGTCAGGATGGTGACGATGGTGACGCTCGGCGCAATCAGCGGCCAGATAATCCTGGTCATCAGCACATAGTCGCCGGCGCCGTCGAGACGGGCAGCCTCGATGACTTCCTTGCTGACGCGCTGCATGCCGGCCAGCAGCACCAGGGTGGGGAAGCCCAGCCAGTGCCAGACATTGGCGAACAGGACGCTGCCGAGTGCGGTGTGTTCGTTGCCGAGCCACGGTATGGCGCCGATGCCGACCAGCGCCAGCGTCTGGTTCACCAGGCCGAACAGCGGATGCAGGAACAGTTTCCACAGGAAGCCGACGATGACCGCCGACAGCACGACCGGAAGAAAGACGATGACCTGGTGGATACGGTGGCCGGGCAGCGCCTTCAGCAAGGCATAGGCGAGCAGGAAAGCGGTGCCGTTCTCGAACACCATCAGCGCCACGAAGGCGATGATGTTGTGCTTCAGCGCATTCCAGGTCCAGTCGCTGTAAGGCTGTTCAAACAGCACCTTGCGGAAGTTTTCGAAGCCGATGAATCCGGTCGGCTGCAAGCCGTTGAACTCATAGAAGGCAAGGCGGAAGGCTGAGAGCAGCGGCCAGAGCACGAACAGCACCATGACCACCAGGGCCGGTGTCAGCAGGGACGCGATCCACAGTGACCGGCGCCACGGAAAGGCTTTTGTGGTGTGGCGCCGGCCGCTGTTCATGTCACTTGCCCTGGAAAGGCTTGTACCATTTGGCGAGGCCGTTGGTCAGGTCGGCGGCCAGCTGGTCCGGGGTGATCGAACCCGACATCATCTTGGTGATGTCGCCCTGCAGCAGCTCCGATCCCGTCGGTTTCTCGAAACGGAAGTAGACGACATTGATATGCGGCATGGCGGTTTCGTTCAACTTGGCGACATGGGCGAGAAGCTCGTCCTTGATGACGACGCCCTTGATCGGCGAGATGTTGCCGAGCAGAGCGGAGAACTTGTCGCCGAACTCCTTTGTGCCCATCCAATTGACCAGCTTGAGCGCGGCCTCCTTGTTGGCCGACTTGGCGTTGACCGCATAGCCGCCGTCGAAAAACTTGGTCACCTGCGGCGTATCGCCGGCCTTGGCCATGGGCGGGGCGACGAAGTCCATGTTGATGGCCGGGTTCTGGGTGCGGTAG
>NZ_RZQE01000558.1:0-3470 GCF_004022955.1 Mesorhizobium sp. M7A.F.Ca.US.002.01.1.1
GTATTTGATGGCGAGCGCTTTGCCGGCGAATTCGAAATGGATCTGGCGGAAGCCGAAATCGCAGCGCTGCGTCCAGGCGGCCAGCCCGACAGTTTTGTCAGACAATTTTTCCCAGGCGCATTTGTCGATGGGCGGGCGCGACGGCGCCGGCTCGTCCGCCATGGCTGGTATCGTCGCGGATGCAAGCAGGGCACTGGCCCAGATGGTCGATCGCACGCTATTCATCGCTGCATCCTGTTAAAATGAAGGCGTCCCAGGCCGAACCGCCTGGATTGGCATTGGCGAAATCGGCTCCTTCGGTGAAAGCCACGCCGAAACCGGGCAAGAGCAGCCCTCTCGGCGCCGGTGTCGCTTCGCGCGAATTCAACTGCTCGGCGCCGCCGCCGGTCAAGGCATAGACCTGGCCCTCCCATAGCCTGCACAATCCGCTACCGTCCTGCAGGCCGCCTTCCCGGTCGTCGTCGGTGCAGGCGTGGCGAATGGTGCCGAGCGGGAAGGAATTCTTGCCGTTGGTCCAGGTGATGTCGGCGGGCAGGCTCGTGCCGGCTTTGGGCACGGCCAGCGAAAACACTTCGGCCGTCAGCGCCGCCGGCTCGTTGGCGAGCGGCCGGAATTGCACGACGGCACCCGAGCGCGGCTCCTGATAGGTGGCGTGACTCAGGAGGCATTCTTTTGCCAAGGCCGCCTGCATCGGGCCGAGCAGGCCCAGGAGGAAAAAGGCCAGTATGCGGGTGATCATCCAATGTCTCTGGGAAAGCGTTGAGTCGGCCCGCACAGTCGCATCATCCGCGCAAAAGCATAGCAAAATCCGGAACGGCGGCGTTTGTCCGCTCCTGGACAAAACTTGTCCACGCAAAATCCCACCAGCCTGTATGGTCGAGCGCACTGATCGAAGGAGTGGTGATGCGGCGTTTGGTGATGACGACGGCAATATCCGCATTCGCCGGTGGCTCCGCGCTGGCGGCGCCGCCTTATGTTGGGACATGGTCTAGCGACAGGCTGAACTGCCACGCGGCTCCCGACATCCAACGCGAGACTGTGTTCACAGTGGACCAGGCGTCGCTGTCGTTCCCCGATCTCGGCTGCGAGCAGGCGACATTTCGCAAAAGCTCGACCGGTTGGGTGGTGCATGCCAGCCAATGCTACGGTTCCGACCCGTCGATCGAGGAGCCGTTCGCGCGTGTCATCCATATCGTCAGGCATGGGGCCACGCTGCGGTTCACCTGGCCTGGCTTCGACAGCGGACCGCTCGTCCGCTGTTGAAGGCGTCCGGCGCCTCAGACCAGGCCGACCAGAAAGGCGGCGCCACCGAGAAAGCCTGCCGAGCAGATCCATAACAGCCAGAGCCCCCGTACCCGGCATTCCAGCACCGCCGAGCCGGGGTTGGCGGGGTCATAGTGGACGTCGACCTTGCTGCCTTCGACATACTGCCGTGCCTGGCCGCCGACGAGGCCGGGCAACGAAGCCGTCACGGTTCCGCCGAAGGTCACACGATCGGCGCTGTAGCGCAGGCCGGCGACGTCATAGGAGTAGACGATGCGGGATTTGAAGACGGTGCGCCAGCGACCATGGCCAGAATGGTTTCGGAGCGCCTGCAGGCCCGAGTTATCGATGCGGCCGGCAGTGACCGGCCATTTTGCCGCCTGCTCGGCCAGCGATTTCTGGACGAAGCCCATGCGCAAGGCAAACAGGCCCATGAACAGCAGCAGCGCTCCCGCGCCGAGGTTCTGCGGCTTGGGCAAATGCGGCCTGATCGCCTCCAGGACGCCGCCGACGGAAAACACCAGAACCAGCGCGCCGACCACCAGCCCGGCCGAGAGCTGGATCATGAACTTGAAGGCGCCTTCGGGCATGGTGCGCTCGATCACGGCTTTGCTCGGATCGGCCGGATTGTAGAAGACAGTCACCTCCGCGCCGCGGGGAAACTGGGCAAGGGTTTCGGTGACTTCGAAATTCCCCAAATTCTCCTTCACGCTGTAGCGCGAGCTTTGAAATTTCTTGCCGCCAACCTTGTATTCGAAGGTGATCGCCGGAAAATTGCGCATTTCGGTGGTATCAGTGCTGTCCGAACCAACGCCCGAGCTTCTGACCTCGCGTGCCTCGACGCGCGACGAGATGATCTTTCCCGGCGTCGGCAGCCAGCGGCTGAGTGCCTTCACCTCTCGCCATTTCATGAAGGTGATGAACGACAGCGCGCCCGCGACCACGCAGGCAAAGCCGACAAGCATGATCTTGAGTTCCAACTCGTCTCCCCCCAGGAGTGCAGGAACCCGCACATAGACAGCATGGCGGCGGCAATGTCTTGTATTTTCGCAAATCTGAAAAGGCTGAGCAGCGCAAACGGCAACAGCCCACGCCGCGTTATGCAGGCTTCACGGCCAGGAACGTGTTCCATTCTTCGCTATTGCGGCCGACGTTGAAATCGTCCCTGATGAGGACCAGCCCGGCGCCTTCGAGACGGGCGGCGAAGTCGTCCCTGCGCCAGTAGACCATGTGATATTCGCCTGATGTCTCGCCATCGCCATTGCGCATCGAGACGAGGAAGGCGCCGCCCGGGCGCAGCGACCCGGCTATCTTGGCAAGCACCTGGTCGGTCTGGTCGCGAGGCACGTGGATCAGGACGCATAGGGCAAGGACCGCGTCGTAGGGGCCGCCGAGATCATCGGTGATGAGATCGAGCAACTCGCCATGCTTACCACGCGCGGCCTGCAGCTCGAGAAACCGCTTGGTGGCGTCGGTGCGCCGAACCTTGACGCCCAAATTTTCCAGAAAATCCGCATCGTATCCGGCTCCGGACCCGACTTCCAAAATCCGGCCACCTGTGCCGGCGATTGCCACCAGGCGCTTGAGCGATGCCTGCTCCCTCTCGTTGGGAACATGGCGCACGATGGCATCATATTGTTCCGCATAATCCTCGTAAGCGCTGATCGTTTGACGGCTCTGTGCCAGAGCCTCCGATGACACACCCATCTTTTCCTCCCATGCGTCCTTGTTGGTCAAAGAGCCAGACACTTTCCTCAGCGAATGCTGCCAGCGGAAGCGTGTCCATCGAGCAGTCCGATATCGCGCTTGAAATGGTCCGACAGCGCACGCTGGTCAAGCAGGCCGCGTGAGCGGGTCCTGAAGGGAGCGGCGAAGAGGTCGAGGATCGGCGGACACCCGAGAAAGCGAACGACGCCAAGCCTGATAGCTTGTCTCAGTTGGCGTCGGCTACCGTCTGCCGGCCGCCGGCCCAGGCGCGCCATTGCCGTTCGTCGCCATGGAAGACATTGAGGTCTATGCGGCCAGTGACGCCGTGCGACAGGCCGGAGCCGGAATACTGCCAGAACAGCCATTTGCGGCCGGGATAGACCTTTGACGGATGCTGGGCGACCGCACGCAGCCAAAACGGATAGTCGAGGAATTCGCCCCTGAGATTGTCGCGGTAGAAATCGGGCGCGGTGTAGATGATGGGCCGCTGGCCGTAATAG
>NZ_RZQE01000559.1:0-3461 GCF_004022955.1 Mesorhizobium sp. M7A.F.Ca.US.002.01.1.1
GGATAGTGATTCGGGTCGGTAGACCATCGCAAGAGTCAGTACCGGAAAAAACACCTCGCGATGCCGCAGGGCGATCGCTTCTGACGCCGGTGTCGTCGATGCGCAGCTTCTGGGGCCTGATGCGGGCCTACTGGGTTTCCGACCGCTGGAAGGAAGCCTGGACGCTGACGCTGGTGATCGCGCTGCTCACGGCGTTGTCCAGCAAGGCCGGTGTCTGGTTCGCCGAAGCCTCGGGCGAACTGGTCAATTCCATCGCCTTCTTCCATGACGCCGCCAACACCACGCCGCTTCGCTCGCTTTTGGTCAATGCCGGCGTCCTCGTGCTGCTGGTCGTACTCAAGGACGCTGGCTTCACCGGCATCCGCAACCTTGTCTCGGCGACGTTGCACCGCAAATGGCGCGGTTGGCTGGACAGCCGCTTCAATGAAGCGCTGCTGGACGGCAATCATACGCATTTCCATGCCCAGCACGCGTCGACCGGCAGCGGCGCACCGGCCCCCGACAACATCGACCAGCGCGTCCAGGAATCCATCAAGGACATGACCGGTGGCGCCATCGGGCTCGCCATGGGCGTGCTTGGCGTTGCCACATCGCTCTATTTCGTCGGCCAGAAGCTGCTCGAAAACTCCGTCGAGGTGAAGGGGCTGGAATTTCTCGGCAGCTATGGCAGCGCCATCCTCGCCTTCCTGGCCGTCGCCACCTACGTGCCGCTGAACACTTGGATCGCGGTCAAGCTCGGCGGCCTGCTCGAGCGCCTCAACGTCAGGATGCAGCAGGCCGAGGGCAGCTATCGCGGCGAGCTGACGACATTCCTGCGGCGGTCCTTCCACGTCGCGGCGTCTCAGGGCGAAGGCGTGCAAAGGACCATGCATGGCCGGCTTTATGTCGACATCGACGGCACCTGGACGCGGCTGAACATCGTCAACACCGTCTATATGTCGTTCGAGCTGATCTACAATTTCATCGGTGCCCGCATTGTCGCCTACGGACCGGGCCTGGTGCCGTTCATCCACAACGGTCTCGACCTCAAGGGCTACATAACCGGCTCCGAGCTGGTCAATTCGCTGATCGGCCAGTGTTCCTGGTTCATCCACGTCATGCCCGCCATCGCCACGTTGCGCGCCAACAGCCAGCGTGTCACCGAGCTGGCCAATGCGATCGAGAATGTCCAGCATCCGCAGGAATTCTACAGCCAGACCGGCCGCTCCGACTTCCACTATGCCAGCCAGAACCCGGTTTTCGGCCTGACCATCCAGAAGCTCGAACTGGCGCATCAGGGCGAGGACGCGACGCCCTTTCTCAGCGCCGCCAATCTGCGCTTCCGGCGCGGCGAATGGACTTTCCTGAAAGGCGAGTCCGGTTGCGGCAAGACCTCGCTGATCAAGGCGATCAACGGCCTGTGGCCCTATGGCCGCGGCACCATCGTCTTCCCCGAGGGCGTCAAGAGTTTCTATGCCGCCCAGGAGGTCAAGCTGCAGCCTGTGTCGCTGAAACAGTTGGTCTGCCTGCCCGGCTCCGAGCACGACCATGGCGATGCGCAGGTGGCGTCGGCGCTGCACAAGGCGGGGCTCGGCGACTTCATCGAGCACATGGCCGACGAAAGCCGCGAAGGCAAAAGCTGGGACCAGGTGCTGTCGGGCGGCCAGAAACAGAAGCTGGTGGTGGCTCGCATCGTGCTGCAGCAGCCGGGATTGCTGTTCCTCGACGAGGCGACCGGCGCGCTCGACCCCGATGGCAAGGTCGCCTTCCACCAGGCCATCAAGGACAACTGCCCCGATGTCACGGTGATCAGCGTCATGCACGAGGCGGTGGCGCCGAGATCGATGACGGGCAGCGAGTTCTATCACAGCATCGTCGCGATCGCCGACGGCGTCGCCACCAAGAAGCCGCTGGTTCCGACCCTCCCCGCCGAACTCACCACCATTCTGGTGCAGCCAAGGCCGGCCCCAAGGCCGGTCGAGGACAAGTGGCTGCGCTTCTCGCGCCGGCTGAAGCAGAAATAACGGTTATTCCGCCCTGGTCTGCCTGGTCGAACGGCGGCCGGTGATCACAGTCTCGCGATCTCGGCTGCTCGTCGGCATTTTCCCTCCTCACCGCGATTGACACGGCAAGGCGCGCTCCTATGTTGCGCCCGCTTGCAGACAATCAAACGCGAACCCGCAAGCAGAAAGGTCACCGCGCCATGCCTGGCGACAGTCACAGTCGAACGCAACAGCCGTCCGCCCTGACGTGACCTCACATGGTTCATGTCCTGCCGGACGGCAAGGAGTGAGCCATGAACGAATTTACCACGGTGGCAAGCGACGAGGCCGTCGCGATTGCCCGTATCCTAGCCAACGATCACGTCGCCGACATTGTCGAGGCCCTGAACAGGGAGCCTCGAGAGACCGCGACGGAACTGCTCTGTGAAGTGACGTTCGAACGTCTGGTCGAGATCTTCGATCAGCCGGAACTCGACGGCGCGTCGGAACTCATGGAGGCGCTGCCGCGCGCCAAGGCGGGCAAGCTGCTCACCGCCATGTCGGTCGACCGTGCCGCCGACATTTTGCGCGAGCTCGACGAGCCGGCGCGTTCCGAGCTGCTCGGCGGACTTGCGCCGCCGCTGCGCGCAACGCTGCTCTCCATCCTCGGCTATCCCGAAGGCAGTGCCGCATCGATCATGACGACGGAGTTCGTCAGCGTGCCCTCGGACTGGAGCGTCGGGCAAACGCTCGACTACATCCGCAAGGTGGAGCGGACGCGCGAGACCGTCTATGCGATCTATATCGTCGATCCGCAAACGCACCTGCTTGTGCGCTCGACGGGCCTGCGCCGGCTGATCACCGGTGAGCCGGACGATTCGATCATGACGGTGGCGCCGGATCATCTTCCGGTGACGGTCGGCCCGCTGACCGATCGCGAAACGCTGGCGCAGACGATCTCCAAATACGATCTGCTCGCCGTTCCGGTCGTCGACCATGGCAAGATCCTCGGCATCGTCACCATCGACGACATCATCGACACGATGATCGCGGAGACGACCGAGGATGTGCACCGTTTCGGCGGCATGGAGGCGCTGGACGAGCCGTACATGAAGATGAGCTTCCTCGCCATGATCAGGAAACGCGGCGGCTGGCTGTGCGCGCTGTTCATCTCGGAGATGCTGACGGCCAACGCCATGCAGAGCTATGAGGGCGAGCTGGAGAAGGCGATCGTGCTGACGCTGTTCATCCCGCTGATCATGAGCTCCGGCGGCAATTCCGGCTCGCAGGCGACCTCGCTGGTCATCCGCGCGCTGGCCTTGCGCGAGATCGGCCTTGGCGACTGGTGGCGGGTGGCGCTGCGCGAGCTGCCCACCGGCCTGGTGCTGGGCGCCATGCTCGGTGTGGTCGGCGTCTGCCGCATCGCGCTCTGGCAGTATATGGGCTTCTACGACTATGGCCCGCACTGGCCGCTGATCGCCACCACGGTGGGTGCTGCAC
>NZ_RZQE01000055.1:0-20988 GCF_004022955.1 Mesorhizobium sp. M7A.F.Ca.US.002.01.1.1
CCCTAGGCTTGCGTTCCGGAGCGCCCCCCTCTGCCCTGCCGGGCATCTCCCCCTCAAGTGGGGAGATTGGCCGCCATCTCCACTTTCACCAATTTTCAACGTCGCAAGATGGGCGTCAGCGCCGAAGCTGCCAATCTCCCCCCTTGAGGGGGAGATGTCCGGTAGGACAGAGGGGGGTGTTTGCACGCCAGCAGCCCGTCATTTCGGGGGATTTATTCCGATGACAGTGGACGTTCACCCGCCCTGCTTCGTGCCGAAATCGACCTTCGGCGGCTGCATCTTGTCTTCGGCGACGGTGAAATTGGCGAAGGGCTCGTTGCCGCGGAACCAGAAGGTCGCCCACAGCATCGAGGGGAACGTCCTCAGCGTCAGATTGTAGTCCCTGACCGCCTGGATGTAATCGCGCCGCGACACCGCGATGCGGTTCTCGGTGCCTTCGAGCTGCGCCTGCAGCGCCAGGAAGTTCTGATTGGCCTTGAGGTCGGGATAGGCCTCCGAGACCGCGATCAGCCGCGACAGCGCGCTGGTCAGCCCCGCCTGGGCATCCTGAAACTTCTTGAGGGCTTCGGGATCCTTCAGCGTTTCCGGTGTTACCGTGATCTGCGTTGCCTTGGCGCGCGCCTCGACCACCGCGTCGAGCGTATCCTTTTCATGCGAGGCATAGCCCTTGACCGTCTCGACCAGGTTGGGGATGAGGTCGGCGCGGCGCTGATACTGGTTCAGCACCTCGCTCCATGCCGCCCTGGCATTTTCTTCCGCCGTCGGGATGGTGTTATAGCCGCAGCCTGCAAGCAGCGGCAGCACGATCGCCATCATCAGGAAGGCGGGCAGCGTGCGGAACGTGGACGGCAAGGCAAGGCGCTGGGCAAACATGATGGGGTCCCTCGGTAGAAGTTGCACGCGAAGCATTACCACAATCAGCGCGCAAGAAAACCGCCCGCGCCGGCAGCCCCTCGCCTGGCACGCCCGGTGCCGCTGCAAGGCTCTGTGATTGGCCGTGCGAACGCGATAAGGTCCGGCAAAACGGGACATCATCATGGCGGAACGCCAGGACAGCGACAAGGAATCGCGCCGTATCCTCGAGCGCATTGCGCGCGAGACGGATCCGGCCGGCAACTCGTTTGTAGCGCGGGCAGCGAAAGGCATGCACGATCACGTCACCGCGGCCGATGCCGATCGTGCCGATCCGATCGAAGTCTGGGGCACCCGCTTTGGCCGCACGCTGGGCCTGCTGCTGGCGCTGGGCCTGATGGTCTGGCTCGTGCTTTACGTCATCCGGGGCAGTTAGGAATCAAACGACAATGAGCGCCGAACAAACCGACGCGCCGCGTGCGGTCATCGTCATTTCCAGCCATGTCGCGCGTGGCTCGGTCGGCAACCGTGCCGCCGTCTTTGCGCTGGAGACCCTGGGGTTCCCGGTCTGGGCGGTGCCGACCGTCATCTTGCCCTGGCATCCCGGCCATGGGCGCGCGACGCGCATCGTGCCGCCGCTCGACGAGTTCAAGGCTCTGATGGCCGATCTCGAGCGGGCGCCATGGCTGGGTGAGGTCGGCGCCGTGCTGTCCGGCTATCTCGGCGAGGCGGGCCAGGCCGAGGCCGTCGCCTCGCTGGTCGCCGCGGTCAAGGCAAGGACGCCCGGCGCCGTCTATATCTGCGATCCGGTGATGGGTGATTCGGGCGGCCTCTATGTGCCCGAACCGACCGCCATCGCCATGCGCGATCGGCTGATGCCGATCGCCGACATAGCCACCCCTAACCGCTACGAACTGGAATGGATGGCCGGCGCCGCGTTGCCAGACATGAAATCGGTGATCGCGGCGGCGCTGCATGCCGGGCCATCGACCATGCTGGTCACCTCGGCGCCGTCGATGATGACGGGCGGCACCGGCAACCTCCTGCTCGATAGCAGCCAGGCGCTGCTCGCCGAACACCGCCTGATCGACAAGCCGCCGAACGGCCTGGGCGATCTGACGGCGGCCGTCTACCTGGCACGCATCCTGTCCGGCCAGCCACCGATCAAGGCGCTGCAATCGACGACGGCGGCGGTCTACGAGATCCTGGCACGCACTGCCAAGCGCGGCGGCGACGAACTGCAGCTAGAAACCGATGCGCAGAGCCTGTCGCATCCGATGGCGATGGTCCAGCTTCGCCACCTCACACATCCAGGGCGGGGCCGCCGGGCGTGACATCGACTGAGGCCGTACTTGTCGGCGTCGATGGCTGCAAGGCCGGCTGGATCGCCGTCCGACGAACTTTTGGCATGGCACCGTCGGTCGGTGTCTTTGCAACCTTCACTGCCCTGCTCGCATCCCTTCCCGAAGACGCTGTCATCGCCGTCGACATGCCGATCGGCCTGCCCGGCTTTTCGGGCAAGGGCGGGCGCGGCCCCGAAGCCCTGGTGCGGCCGCTGCTCGGGGCACGCCAGTCCAGTGTCTTCTCGATCCCGTCCCGTGCCGCGCTCTATGCCGACACCAACGGCTTCACCACCATCGAAGCCTGGTATGCCGCGCACATCAGGGCAAGCGCGGTGGCCCTGACCACATCCGATCCGCCGCGCGGCGTCTCGATCCAGGCGTTCGGCATTTTTGCCAAGATCCGCGAGATCGACGCCCTGCTGATCGCGCGGCCCGATTTGCGCGGCCGCGTGTTCGAATCCCATCCGGAAGTCGCTTTCTGCCGCTTGAACGGCGATCAAGCCATGCAACTGCCGAAGAAGATCAAGGGCAGCATCAATCCGGCCGGCATGGCGGAACGCAAGGCGCTGCTCTGCCGGCTCGGCTATGATAAGGGCTTTCTCGACCAGCCGCCGCCCCGCGGTGCCGCCGCTGATGACTTCCTCGACGCAGCCGCGATGACGCTGATCGCCGGTCGCATCGCCAGCGGCGAGGCGCGGCCGTTTCCCGACCCGCCGGGCCGCGATAGCTTTGGCATTCCCGTCGCCATCTGGGCGTGACGCTGTTGGCCACGGTTGCGCTGGATGCATGGCATTTCTAGCCAGCCCTCATAATTCTGCATTGCTCGCGACCGGCTTTTGCCGCTAGAGCCTCTCTAGACCGCAACGAGCTGCCGCATCCAACTCGGAAAGGCTCCAGACGCCGCCCATGTCCCATCTCCCTGAACATCTTCTCGCCGGCTATCGCAATTTCATGAATGGCCGCTATCTCACCGAGAGCGGGCGCTATCGCGATCTCGCTCGCGAAGGCCAGGCGCCGGAGACGATGATCGTCGCCTGCTGCGATTCGCGTTCGGCGCCCGAGGCGATCTTCGACGCTGGGCCGGGCGAACTCTTCGTGCTGCGCAATGTCGGCAATCTGGTGCCGCCCTATGCACCCGACGGCGAGTTCCATTCGACCTCGGCGGCGCTTGAATTCGCCGTGCAGAGCCTCAAGGTCAAGAACATCGTCGTCATGGGCCATGGCCGCTGTGGCGGCATCCGGGCCGCGCTCGACACCAATTCCACGCCGCTGTCGCCGGGCGACTTCATCGGCAAGTGGATGAGCCTGATCGCGCCGGCGGCCGAAACCGTCTCCTCCAGCACCTTCATGACCGCTTCGGAGCGCCAGACCGCGCTGGAGCGCATCTCGATCCGCTATTCCATCGCCAACCTCAGAACCTTTCCCTGCGTCTCGATTCTCGAAGGCAAGGGACGGCTGTCGCTGCATGGGGCCTGGTTCGATATCTCGACCGGCGAACTCTGGACGATGAACAAGGAGACTGGCGATTTCGAACGGCCGGAGCTGGGATGAACGCGGCGGCGCGCAAGCTGGTGAACATCAGGTCGGTCGCTTTTGTGGCGGCCGCACTGCTGCTGGCGATTATTGCCGCCCGCGCCGATGATCGTGCCCTCATCAGCCGCTGGTATTCGGCGCTGCTGGTCGCCGACCGCACGGAACTGTCCGACCTGCTCGCCGACGATGTCCGCATCAAGCTGGACGACCTCGGCATCGTGCAAAGCAAGCAGGAATTCATCGCTTCGATCGACGAATGGAAAGGTGCCGTTGCCGGTGCTGCGATCCGGCACCGGATCGAGAAAAGCGAAGGCGGCGTCACCACGGTGGTCGCCTGCTACGATTTCCCCAACAACGACATGCTGATGCAGGAAACTTTCGCGGTCACCGACAACCGCATCACCGCCAGTTCACAAGCGGCGATCGCCGAAAACTGCGACGGCTTTTGAGGGCGATATCGGCCAAATCCGCATATTGCGGGTCCGCCGGCCGCGCCCTACATCGGGTACGACCCACCTGCCTGCTTCACCAACGAAAGACTGTCCATGCCTTCCACGAAAGCCGTCGACCTCGCCGCCCATCCGCTGACCGCGTGGCAGGGGCCGCTCGGCCTGCCCGATTTCACGCGCATTGGCGACGGCGACTTCTCCCCGGTCTTCGACGCGGCGCTGAAGGCGCACGAGGCCGAGATCGAGGCGATCGCCGGCAACAAGGATGCGCCGACCGTCGAGAACACGCTTGCCGCGCTGGAACTCGGCGGCGAAGCGCTCGATCGTGTCTCGTCGATCTTCTGGTGCCGCGCCGGCGCCTACACCAATGAGACGATCCAGGCGCTAGAGCGCGACATCTCGCCGAAAATGTCCAGGCATTTCTCGGCGATTTCAATGAATGAGCGGCTGTTTGCCCGCATCGACGATCTCTACCAGCGCCGTGAGAGCCTGAAGCTCGACGCCGAGACCTTGCGGGTGCTGGAAAAGACCTGGAAGGGCTTCGTCCGTTCCGGCGCCAAGCTCGACGCCGACGGCAAGAAGCGGCTGGCAAGCATCAGCGAGGAATTGTCCTCGCTCGGCACAGCTTTCGGCCAGAATGTTCTGGCCGACGAGCGCGACTGGGCGCTGTTCCTCGATGAAGCCGACCTTGCCGGCCTGCCGGACTTCGTGAAAAGTTCCATGGCCGAAGCGGCCGAGATACGCGGCCAGAAGGGCCGCTATGCCGTCACTCTGTCGCGCTCGATCTATGAGCCGTTCTCGACCTTCTCCGAACGCCGCGATCTGCGCGAGATCGCCTTCCGCGCCTTCACCATGCGCGGCCAGAATGGCGGCGCCACCGACAACACGAACGTGGTGCGCGACATGCTGCGCCTGCGGGCCGAAAAGGCAAAGCTGCTCGGCTATGCCTCTTTCGCCGCGCTGAAGCTCGATGACACCATGGCCAAGACGCCGAAGGCCGTGCACGCGCTGCTCGATCCGGTGTGGGAAAAGGCGCTTGAGAAGGCAGCAAGCGACCAGATCGAATTGCAACGGCTGGCCACCGCAGCCGGCAGCAACGAAAAATTCGCTGCCTGGGACTGGCGCTTCTACCAGGAGAAGCTGCGCGCGGAGAAATTCGCCTTCGACGAGGCGGAACTGAAACCCTATCTGCAGCTCGACCGGATCATCGACGCTTGCTTCGACGTGGCGACACGGCTGTTCGGCATCACCTTCGAAGAGAAAAAGGACATCGCGGCCTGGCATCCGGACGCCCGCGTCTTCGTGGTGAAGAATGCCGACGGCAGCGAGCGCGGCCTTTTCCTGGCCGACTATTTCGCCCGGCCGTCAAAGCGATCCGGCGCCTGGATGAGCGCGTTGCAATCCGGCTACAGGCTCGGCCACGGTGCGAGCCCGGTCATCTACAACATCATGAACTTCGCCAAGCCGCCGGTGGGCGAGCCGGCTCTGCTGTCGGTCGACGAGGCCAAAACGCTGTTCCACGAGTTCGGCCATGCTTTGCACGGCATGCTGACCGACGTCACCTGGCCCTCGGTTTCGGGCACTTCGGTCAGCCGCGATTTCGTCGAACTGCCTTCGCAGCTCTACGAGCACTGGCTGACCGTGCCGGCAGTGCTGGAGAAGCACGCGCTGCACGTCAAGACCGGCAAGCCGATGCCCAAGGCGCTGCTCGACAAGATGCTGGCCGCGCGCACCTTCGGCGCCGGCTTCGCCACGGTCGAATTCACCGCCTCCGCCTTGATGGACATGGCCTATCACGCGCGGGCGGAGGCGCCTGAAGCGCCGCTTCGTTTCGAAGCCGAAACGCTTGCAGAACTGCATATGCCGGACACCATAGCCATGCGTCACCGCACCCCGCATTTCGGCCATGTCTTTTCCGGCGAAGGCTATTCGGCCGGCTACTATTCCTACATGTGGTCGGAAGTGCTCGATGCCGATGCTTTTGCCGCCTTCGAGGAAACCGGCGACCCCTTCAACCCGGCACTCGCCGAGCGGTTGCGCAAGAACATCTACGCGGCCGGCGGCTCGAAGGATCCGGAAGAACTCTACACCGCCTTCCGCGGCAAGATGCCGTCGCCGGAAGCGATGATGGCCAAGCGCGGGTTGGTGTGATTAGCCAATCTCCCCCCTCGTGGGGGAGATTGGCAGCTTCCAAGGATCCGTCACCCTCGGCCACACCGGCCTTGTCAGCTTCTTGTAATCGGTCACCGCCGGATTGCTGGGATACGAACTCGGCGCCGAGACATAGATGATCTCGGCGGCGATCGGCTCGAAGCCGGCGTAGAAATGATTGGTCGACTTGATCAGCAGCATGTCCTTGGCTAGCGGATCGACGCCGATGTTGGAAAAGATATCCGGCTCGAAAGTCTGCGTGCGGTTGGTGTTGAGGATGATGTCGACCTCGGTGCCTTCGAGGCGGACCAGCGCCGTCGGCCCAAGCGTCACCCGGCTTGGCCCGAAACTCTGCCAGCCCTCCGCAACCGCCTTCAGCACGCGCACGCGCGCATCGATCGGCTCGCCGGCTTGCGGCCCGGCCTTGCCGCCGAAGCGCAGGTCGATGATTGCGCCCTCGCCTGCCGCCAGGCAGAAGGTGACCGCAATCGGATCCCAGATGGTCGCGACGGCGAACCTGTCCAGGCCACGCGCCAGCATCTGGCGCAGCACGAAGGTGCCGTCGCCGGGCACACCGCCGCCGGGATTGTCCCAGATATCGGCGATGACCACCGGCTTGCCCGGATTTTCTGTGCGCACGGCCAGCGCCCGATCGATGCCGTCGGCAGCACTCAGCATCGTCATCGCCGTCTTTTCGCGCAGCGCGTAGAGTTCCCGCCCGAGCCGTTCCGCCAGCGCGTCGCCCTTGGCCTTGTCATTGTCGGTGACGACCAGGATGCGCGTGCCCATCTCGGGCACATCGGCCGCCATGAAGCCGTGGATGACGGAGACCGACAGCACGCCGTCCTTGCCGTGCAGCGCCTTGATGCGATCGACGAAGGACCGCATCGGCTCGCGGCTGGTCGGCAGCACCTGGATCATGCGGCAGTCGAAGGTCGAAATGACAGGGTTGATCTCACCACGCACTGCTGCCAGGCCAAGCTCGACGACATGTTCGCCGCGCTCGTAGAAATCGGTGTGCGGAAATTCGAGGAAATAGGCGAGAATGTCGGAGGCCGCGACGCGCTTCGGTGTCAGATGGCTGTGCGGATCGAGTTCCACGGCGATCACCACCTCCGGCCCGACCATTGCGCGAACCCGTTCGAGCAGATCGCCTTCGCAATCGTCATAGCCTTGCGCCACCATGGCGCCATGCAGGCCGAGGATGACAGCATCGACCGGCAGCGCCGCCTTGAGCTGGCCCAGAATCTCGTCGCGCAAAGCCTCATAGGTCTGCCGCTGCACCAGGCCGCCCGGCTCGGCCCAGGTGGCGGTGCCTTCGATGACATCGAGGCCTTCGGCCACCGCACGCCGGCGTAGCGCCACCATCGGCGAGGAGCACAGCGTCGGCGTTTCCGGGTGCTTGCCGGGCCCGGCATAGAAGGCCATCTCGAACGAAGCCCTATCGGTCGGCACCGGCGAGAAGGTGTTGGTTTCCGTCGCCAGCGAGGCGGTGAAAATGCGCATGAAAGCTCCGTCCGTGAATAGGCGCTATTTGACCGCCCCGAGCGCCAGGCCTCTGACGAGGTAGCGCTGCAGCCAGATGAACAGGATGGCCACCGGCAAGGTCGCCAGCAGCGTCGCGGCCATGACGTGATGCCATTCGATGGTGTAGCGGCCGGCGACCAGCGAAAACACCTGGATCGGCAGCGTGTAGCTTTCCTGGCTGCGCAGCATGGTGAGCGCCACGACGAACTCGTTCCAGGCGTTGATGAAGGTGAAGATCGCCGTCACCGCGATCGCCGGCAGGCAGAGCGGCAGGAACACCTTGCGCAAGGTCAGCCAGCGGCCGGCGCCCTCCATCCAGGCGGCTTCCTCGAGATCGCGCGGGATGGTGTCGAAATAGCTCTGCAGCATCCACACCGTGAAGGCGATGTTGAAGGCCATGTAGATGAAGCCGAGCGCCGTCGTGCTCTCGACCAGGCCCCAGGCGGCCATCAGCCGGAACAGGCCGAGCACCAGCACGATCGGCGAGATCATCTGCGAAATCAGCAGGAACTGGCGCAAGGCGCCGTAGCCGGCAAAGCGGAAGCGCGACATCGCATAGGCCGCCGGAACCGAGATCAGGATGGCGCCTACGGTGGCGATCACAGACACGTAGAGCGAATTGAGCAACGCCTGGCCGAAGCCGGTCGCCACCCACATGTCGGAAAAATTCGACCAGCGGAATTCGCTCGGCCACCAGGTCGGCGACAGCACTTCCTGCCTCGGCTTGACCGCGGTCAGGAACATCACCGCGAAGGGAAAGAGCGTCACCGCGATCAGCGGCGCCAGCAGCAGCCAGGCGATGATCGAACGCTTGAGCTTGCTCGTCATGCGCGTTGCTCCCGCATCGCCAGCCGCACATAGATCATGGTGAAGACCAGCAAGATGGCGAACATCACCAGCGACACCGCCGATGCTTCGCCCAGCTTGCCGATGCGGAAGGCCAGCTTGTAGAGATGGGTGACCAGGATATCGGTCGAGTTGGCCGGCCCGCCCTGCGTCATCACCCAGATGATCGGGAAGGAATTGAAGACGTAGATGGTGTTGAGCACGATGGCGATGTTGATGAACGGTTTCAGGAGCGGAAAGGTAATTTCGCGGAACTGCTGCAGCGGCGTCGCCCCTTCAAGCGCCGCCGCCTCGTAGAGATCGTCCGGGATCGACGACAGCCCGCCGAGGAAGATCGTCGTCGTGAACGGCACCGTCACCAGGATGCCGATCAGCACTTGCATCGGAAAGGCGGTTTCGGCACTCGCCAGCCACTGGATGTTGTGATCGATGAGGCCGAGGCCGATCAGCGCCGAATTGAGCATGCCGCTTTCGCCGCTCAGCGCCCAGCGCCAGACCACCGCAGTCATGGTCAGCGACACCGCCCAGGGCAGCATGATGATGACGCGGGCAATGCCGCGGCCATAGAAATCGGTGTTGAGGATCATCGCCACCGGGATCGACAAGAGAAGCGCGCCGCCGACCACCATCACCGTCCATTGGCCGGTGCGCCAAAGCGCGGCCGTGAAATCGGGATCGGCAGCGAGTGCCGCGAAATTGGCGAAGTCGTTGAAGTCACGAAGCTGGCCGAAGCGGCTGACGTCATGCGTCGAGATCTGGATCAGGTCCCAGACCGGCCAGAAGATGACCACCGCCGCCAGAAACAGGCTGGGCAAGGTCAGGAGATAGGGCAAGAAACGATTTTGCATCGGCTGGCTTTGTACCGCGTTGCGGGGAGATTGGATTTCGCTGGCTTAACAGATTGACTTGGTCCGGCCTCGTTCTTCTCAGGGCACCGCTTCAGGATTCCTTGCAACCGTCGGCGCTGCCCTCACCTGCTCGTCCGTTCTCCGCAGCAGTTGCGGAAGGGCCCCTTTCCTCTCCCCCGTCGATCGGGGGAGAGGTGTCGAGCGAAGCTCGACGGAGTGGGGGTCGACCCCTTGGGCGCAAGGCGAGGCTTGCGCCTGGTGCTCTTCCTATATCCGTTCGCGGTGGCTGCCAGGTGGTTCCCCCACTCCGTCTCGGCTTCGCCGAGCCACCTCTCCCCCCTCCGGTGGGAGAGGAAAGGAGCCTGGCTGGGCGGCGTTGACATCGACGAACTATCTTTCTGCTCGAGGCTGCAAGATGTGGCGCGCCCCGCCTGAATCTGGGGCGCGCCACGGGCGCAGGGAGATACGCCCTATTCCTTCAGCACTGCCCCTACTTCTTCAGCACCGCATTGGCCTTGGCCGCCGCGTCCTTCAGGCCTGCCTCGGGGTCGCCGCCGAGATAGATCTTCTGCATGGCGTCCGACGTGATCTGGGCGACCTCTTCCCAGCCCGGGATGACCGGCGCGAAGCGGGCGTCGGGCAGCAGAGCGGTGAACGCGGCCAGATCGGCATTGTTGACGTAGTAGTCCATCTTAGCCTCTTCCTTGTTCACCGGCAGGAAGCCTTCGCCCTGTGTGAACTTGGCACGCTGCTCCGTGGTGAACAGGAAATCGAGCAGCTTCCAGGCCTCGTCCTTGTTCTTGGAGTTCTTGAACATGATGATGGAATCGGTGACGCCATAGGTGCCGCGCGCGCCGGTCGGTCCGGCGGGAATGGCCGCAACGCCGTATTTCAGGTTCGGCGCCTCGTCCTTGATCTGGTTGGACAGGAAGGGTGCGGTGATCATCATGCCGACCTTGCCCTGCTTGAACAGGTTCTGCACGTCCTCGCGGTTGTTGGAGGTGACGCCGGGTTCGGTCAGGCCTTCGTCGATCATCGACTTGTAGAGCTTGGCGGCTTCAAGCGCGCCGGGCGTGCTCAGGCCCGAAGTGCCGTCCTTGTTGAGGATTTCCGTGCCGTAGGACCACATCGCATAATAGTAATAGACGTCGGTCTCGATCTCCTTGCCCTGCAGGCCGAAGCCGAACGTGCCCGACCCCAGAGCCTTGATCTTGCGCGCATCTTCCTGCAACTCGGTCCAGTTTGCCGGTGGCTTGGCGATGCCGGCCTTCTCGAACAGCTCCTTGTTGTAATACATGGCGCGCGCCGAGGCCGCGATCGGCAGGCCGTAGGTCTTGCCATCCATGATCGAGGGCGACAGGAAGGTGTCGATGAAGCGGTCCTTGAAGTCGGGCTTGATGTAGCCGTCGAGCGGTTCGGCGACATCCTGCTGGACGAAGTCGATCAGCCAGCGCGTGCCGATGATCGACAGATCGGCATTGGTGCCGGCGGTGATGTCGGTGGTCAGCTTCTGCAGCAGCACATCCCACGGCACCACTTCGAACTTGACCGTGATGCCGGGGTTCGCCGCCTCGAATTCCTTCTTGACGCTGTCGAAATAAGGGCCAGTCTTGGCGCTGTACTCGGCCACGGTGACCCGCACCTCGCCCGCATCCGCCTGCGCCGCAATTGCCAGCATGCTCATTCCGGCCATCAGGCCGATAGTCCATTTTGCAAGACTCATTTGAACTCTCCCATTTTGATTTTTGCGCCTGCGCGCCTCTTCGTTACCCAAGCAGAAGATTTATGTGACTTTCCTACATTATCGAGGATTTGAGGGCTTGCAAGCAGATTATTATGTTGCTTAATTACATTTTGTGGACTAGGCCTGATACGACCTGTCGGAGGTCCCGGAGGATGACGCACGGTGGTTTCGCAAACGGAACTCGAAGGCAGGGCCGAATTCGAGGGCAAGACTGTCGTTGTGACGGGTGCGGGCGGCGGCCTCGGTACGGCCATCGTGGCGCTGATGGCGCAAAGGGGCGCCAGGGTCGTAGGCTGCGACCAGTCGAGCGAGGCGTTGAAGAGCCCGCATTTTGCCGCCCGCCACGTCTTCGATCTTCTCGACAAGGCGTCGATAGCCACGGCGATCGCCGCCATCCTCGACCGGGACGGTGTGCCCGACATTCTCATCAACAATGCCGGCTGGACGCGCGCCGAGACGCTCCCCGCGCTCAACCCCGACAGGATTGAGCAGGAACTCGACCTCAACCTGACCGGCGTGATGAATTTCGCCGATCCGCTGGTCAAGGCGATGGCCAGCCGTGGCTCCGGCAGCGTCGTCTTCATCTCCTCGGTCAACGCCATCGCGCATTTCGGCAATCCCGCCTATGCCGCGGCCAAGGCCGGCATCAACGCCTATGCCAAGGCGATCGCCGTCGAGCTCGGCCGCAGCGGCCTGCGCGCCAATGTCGTCTGCCCCGGATCGATCCGCACCGCCGCCTGGGACCACCGCCTTGCCAAGGATCCCGAAATCCTCGGCAAATTGCAGCGGCTCTATCCGCTCGGCCGCATCGTCAACGCTGCGGAAGTGGCGGAAGCCGTCGCTTTCCTTGCGTCCGATCGCGCATCGGGAGTAACAGGCGTGGTGATGCCCGTGGACGCGGGACTGACCGCCGGTTGCCTGCCCTTCATCGACGACATATTGGGAGCGTGAGCATGACCGACGTCGAGTTCCGCGACCTGTCGAAATCCTTCGGGCAGCACAAGATCCTCGAGAACATCAGCCTCGATATCAAGAGCGGCGAGTTCGTCGTCCTGGTCGGCCCGTCCGGCTGCGGCAAGTCGACCTTGCTGCGCATGCTCGCCGGCCTGGAGACGATCACTTCCGGCGATCTGTTGATCGGCGGCGTGCGCGCCAACGCGCTGCCGCCGCAGCAGCGCAACATCGCCATGGTGTTCCAGTCCTATGCGCTGTTTCCGCATCTGAAGGCATCGGACAATATCGGTTTCGGCCCGAAGATACGCGGCGAGACGCGCACGGTAATCGATGAGAAGGTCAAGAAGGCATCGGGGGTCCTCAATCTCTTCTCCTATCTCGACCGCTATCCCCGCCAGCTGTCGGGCGGCCAGCGCCAGCGCGTCGCCATGGGCCGCGCCATCGTGCGCGAACCGTCTGTGTTCCTGTTTGACGAACCGCTGTCCAATCTCGACGCACAATTGCGCGTGCAGATGCGAGTCGAGATCAAGGCGCTGCACCAGCGGCTGAAGTCGACGATCGTCTACGTCACCCACGACCAGATCGAGGCTATGACCATGGCCGACCGCATCGTCGTGATGGATCGCGGCAGGATCCAGCAGGTCGGGGCGCCGCTGGAGCTCTATGACAGGCCGGCCAACAAGTTCGTCGCCTCCTTCCTCGGCTCGCCGTCGATGAGTTTCGTCTCGGGTTCGCTCAAGACGACGCTTGAGAAAACCTGGTTCGAATCGGCCGGCGGCGGGCGGCTGGCGCTTGCCGGCAAACAGGTGCCGGCGGACAGCGCGGTGGAGGCCGGCATCCGCCCCGAGCATTTTGTCATCGGCGAGGCTGTCGACGCGATGGCGATCAGGGTGGATGTCGTTGAGCCCACCGGCTCCGAAACACATGTCTATGGCGCTATCGGTGCTGATACGGTACGCGCCGTGTTCCGTGACAGGGTGCCGGTCAGGCCGGGAGACCTGCTGCCGGTCTCGGTCGATCCCGGCAACATCCATCTGTTCGACAAGGCGACGGGCCTGCCTCTATGAAAATATCAGCATGAAGACGCCGGCCGACATCATCACGCGCCTGCAGCTGATGTCGCAGGACGGAACGAAGTCGGATCGCAAGCTGGCCGGCTTCGTGCTGGCAGACCTCGACTTCGTTTCCAAGGCGGCGATTTCGGAAATTGCCGCGCGCGTCGGTGTCAGCGAGCCGACGGTGACGCGGTTCTGCCGCAACCTCGGCTGCGAGGGCCTGCGCGACTTCAAATTCTATCTGGCGCAAGCCATCGCCATCGGCGGCCAGTATCTGTCGCCGGAGCCGTTGAGCCGCGATGCCCGCGAACAGCGCATCGCTTCCGCCATCACCGAAGCGGCGATATCGGCCATCCAGCGCGCCAGCGAAAACCTCGACATGACGACGCTGGTCGCCGTCGCCGCACGCATCGCGGTTTCCGGCAATGTGCTGTGCATCGGCTCCGGTGGCATTTCGTCGATGATGGCGACCGAAATGCAGAACCGGCTGTTCAGGCTTGGCGTGTCCGTGCTGGCGCAAATCGACGGACAGTTGCAACGCATGTACGCTGCCGTCGCCACCCCCGACACCACGCTGATCGCCTTCTCCGTCTCCGGCTATGCACGATCGGTCATCGATGCGGTGCAGGTCGCCCAGCAATATGGCGCCACCACGATCGCCATCACCCCGCCGGACTCCGCGCTCGCCAAGGTCGCCGACACGGTCATCCATTTCCAGTCGCTGGAAGACGGCAATATCTACAAGCCGACATCGTCGCGCTATGCGCTGCTGTCGATCGTCGACATGATCGTCACCTCGGTCGCCGAGACGCGCGGACCAAGGGTTCTGGAAAATCTGCGCCGCATCAAGCAGAGCGTCAACACGTTGAAAGTTGACGATCCGCGTTTGCCGCTGGGGGATTGACCCTCCGGCAAGGACATCAGGCCTGATGGCCGAGCGCCTCGATGCTTTTCGCCAACGTCTCCGGATCGCCTTCAATGCGCACGGTCTTCAGCCGCGCCGTGCCGCCGGCGACAACCGAGACGGCGGACCCCGGCACGCCAATCGCCTTGGCAATCAGCTTTTCGAGCGCATGATTGGCGGCGCCGTTTTCCGGCACGGCGCGGACGCGCGCTTTCAGATGGCTTCGCTCGTCCGCCGTGGTCTCGATGCCTTCGAGCCTGTCCAGCGCAGCCTTCGGCGTCAGCCGGACAAACAGCTCGACGCCATCATCGCGCAGGCGAAACGGCGCGCTCATACGATCATCGGCCTCACAGGACCAGAGGCGCCACACTGGTCAATATGAACTGCCGCAGGAAGAACAGGATCAAAAGCAGGATGATCGGCGAGATGTCGATGCCGCCAAGGTCCGGCATGAAACGGCGGATCGGCCGCAACGCCGGTTCGGTCAGCCGATAGAGCATGTTGCCGATGGAACCGACGAACTGATTGCGCGAGTTGACGACGTTGAAGGCGTAAAGCCAGGAAAAGATCGCCGATGCGATGATGATCCACCAGTAGAGGTCGAGCGCCATGACGATTGTCTGAATGAGGGCGAGCATGCCGGTCTCCAATTGTTGCCGACATGTAGCCATTGCACGCGAAACCGGCAAGGGCCGCCTGCCACGGTGCGCCGGTACGGCTGCCAGGCCACTGGATTTCGGCAAACCTCCGCCTTGACAGGAAACCGCGGCGCCCGATAAATGCGCCCATCCGCTGGACGGGGCTGTAGCTCAGCTGGGAGAGCGCGTCGTTCGCAATGACGAGGTCAGGAGTTCGATCCTCCTCAGCTCCACCAGCGGATTAATTCCTCGCTCTCCGCGCCATATGCAGTCCGCGACGCTCGTCCGGGCTGGCCTCCACGGCTGGCATTTGCCGTGCCGGCGCGCCTAAAAGGCCGCGCGCCGCGCCGCCTGTTTTCGCAATCTCCGGCAAGACTTTTGTCAATTGGACTTATGGCGGAAGCGCTCGTCGATTGTTTCCGTTTTTTTTGCAAACCGCCCCACTAAATTGACGTTACCAAATCAGTTTTTTCTGTGCGTTGTGGCCAAGGCGTTTCGGCGGGGGCGACCGGAGACGCTATATGGATTTCGAGTCGAAATGAAAAATCCGCCTGCGGAAGCAAAGACGTGTCAATTCGCGAGAATCTCGCTGCAAACCTTAGACGGCTGTGCAAGGACCATGCCTCCGTAAGCGCGGTATGCCGTGAGCTGCACATCAATCGCACCCAGTTCGAACGCTACCTGCAAGGGCAGACCGTTCCCAACAAGGCCACAGCCAAGCTGATATGCGACTACTTTCGCATCGACGAGGCGGAACTGTACCAGGATCCCGGCACACCCGAGCCAGTGATGCGCGGCCTGCCGCCGGTGTCCGAGAGCCTGTTCAACCAGATGATCCGCCCTCCCAGCCCTTCGATCGCGGGCGGCACCTATTTCACCTATTTCTCGATCCCGGGCCGCCTCGACCTCCTGGTGCGCTCGGTGACCTTCGTGCGGCGCGAAGCCGAATTGGTCACCTTTCGACGGGTCACCGGGTGGTCGGAGCGCCGGGGATCGACCTGGGCACGAGCGCGCGGCAATCACTATGGCGTGGCGATCTCGCGGCTGAACTGGATTTATTTCAGCGGCATCAATCGCCGCCAGACCGGAGAGCCGTCGCTGATCTCCGTGCAATGGGCTCCCATCTCCGAACCGGTGCTGATGGGCAAGGCCATGCTTCTGACGGAGGCCGGCCCGGCATTCGTGTCCGTCATCATGCGGCGCGACATTGCCAACATCCACGCAAGGGATGCCATCAGCATGGCGCATGTCATCAGTCTCGACGATCCGGGCGTCGACCAACTGGTTGTCAGCCTCACCCGGGACGGGTTGGGCTAATCCCTCGGATCGCCGTGTCTTACGCCAATTAAGAATAAGCGTACGCCGATAAAGCGTACGCCAACGATTGTCTACTCTGTATCTGAATAAAATCGATATTTTACACTTTGGTACCAAGAAAGATAATCCACGCATCCGCCTTCGACTCGTGGTTTTACTATAATTTTAACAAACCATTAACTCTTCCGACCTTACCTTTCTTCGCGCGGATCCCGTTCCGGGGGTCCTTCAACGGATCCCAGATTGGGGTCAGGAAAGGGATAAAAATGGCCAAGAAAGTGACCAATACTCCGAAGCTGACGATTGCCGCCGGCACGCAGACCGTCTTCTTTTCGCAGGGCATGCACTACAACAAGCGCTGAAGCCGTTCTGCGCCGACGAGCGGTTCGCTTGTCGGCGCTTCGGCTCCGCAGATGGCATCCAGCTTCATGAAAATGCGCTCTTCGAAAACGCTTGTTTTCTACCCTGGCCCGAACAAGGTCACGGCATGCAACTTCCTGACCAGAAGCGTATTTGAATGCAGCCCTGATATGGTCGGCCTTCTCGCATCGTGGGACAAATGGGCATCGACGGCGGACATTGCCCGCGCCCATGGCTGGTCGAAGTCCGAGCTGAAAGCTGTCGTTCCCCGGTTGCTCGATTTTTCCGCCCTGGTCACCGCCGGATCGCCTCTCGCCGAGCAGGAGGAACAGTTTTCAGGACAATGGAGTTGGGGGCTTCCGACGGCGCTGATGCATTTCTGCGTCCAGGACAGCGAATACATGACCATCGAGCAAGCGGAAGAGCGGCAGATGGAACGCGCCGGCCATACGCCGCAGCCGGACCTCCTGCTCAAGAATTCCGCCGGCGCCATCCAGCTGCCGAATGCACTGGAAGACAACGAACTTCTTGGCTTGATGGCGCGGCGCCGCACCAACCGCACGGCGGCTCAGCCCACCATCACGGCCAAACAGCTTTCCGATTGCCTGTTCGCAGGGCTCGGCATCATCGGTGAGACCGCCAATTGCGTCGGCACCCTGCCGCTTGGCATGACCCCTTCCGGCGGCGCGCGAAATCCCTATGAGGCCTATGTGGTCGCGCTCGGCGTCGATGGCCTCGAACCCGGTGTCTATCACTATTCCGCCGCCGACCACGACCTTGGCAGGATTTCCGCGAACCATCTGCCGAAGATCTCCGAACTGGTCGGCGGACAGGAGTGGGCTGACGCCATGCCGTGCCTGATCCTGCTTTGCGCCAGGCTCGACCGCACGATGTGGAAATATGAGGACGCCAACGCCTATCGTGTCGTGCTGATCGAGGCCGGCCATATCGGCCAGAACATCATGCTGGCGGCGACCAATCATGGCCTGTCGGCCTGCCCGACAGCCGCGCTCAGTCATTCCGCGATCAAGCGGCTGCTTGGTCTCGACAGCCTCACCGACGCACCGATCTATGCCTTGACCCTCTCGACCCCGGAAAGAGATCCCTCCACCGCGGGCCAATCCATCAATTAGTCGACCAACAATGTGTATTCGGCCAGTAACGCGTTCCCAGGGTATAACCAGAGACAGGAGCAGCACGTGCCAAATCAATCCTTACGCCAGTCGGAAATCGATAGTCTTCAATATATTTCGTCGATGACCAATGAGCTCGTGCAAATGGCCGAAGCAAGCCGTTTTCCGATGATCTCCTATCTGCTGGGCATGGCCTATGCAGAGGCCTTCGACGTTCTTCGCGGCGCACGGCCAGCCAGGCACGCGCAGCTCAGCGGCAACCCGCTGCACCCCAAGGCGCAGGCAAAAGACAATCGCGCCGCCCAGCCACGGAGAGCCTAACGAGATGCAATCGTCAGCATGCGCGGTGGCCGGCTCGACCTCGCGGCCAAACCGCTGGGAGACGCTGTGCGCATTGCAAAGCCTGCTGCCGCTGCTGAAGAAAGCCGCGACGGACCTGCACCGCGCCGACATGGTCTACTGGTTCGAGCAGGCAGATGCCGAGGTCGCCAACATCATCAGGGGCCATCCCTCCGATGCAACCGCCATCCCGGCCCTGATTGCATCCTGCCCGCAGGACCGGCATCCGGTCGCGCTAGCTTGATGCATGTCGCCCGCCAAAACGCCACGCGCTCATTGGCGCCGCTGAAAATGCTCTGCTCACCAGTTTTTCAATTTCAGACCGGAACCTATTGCGCGTCTGGAATGCCAAGGGGACCTGCACATGAACATGATAGCCAACATCAGAAGCGTCGATGCCAGGGAAAGCATTTTCAGCCGGCTCGACGTCTTGATCGTCAGGCGGCCGCCATCGCCTGTCGCCGCGCAGATCGAGGCCCGCCAACTCGTCTCGATGGCGATTGCCGACAGCTGCCAGGCCGACAGTCTCTGGGGTACAGTGGACGCCTTCCACGCCCATTTCGACTTCATGATGCAGACCATCGAAATCAACGGAGCCGATGACCCGAGCCTCGGGCTGTTGCGCACGAAATGCCGTTTCTATCTCGAACAGGTCGAGGCCCTGAGCCTGTCGCTGGCCTACTGACAGGCCGCTTAGACCAAATTCGGTCCTAGTTGCGCAGGCTGAACACGAACGGCGCTGTACGGCTCAGACGCGAACCGAGTTCCGGCGGCGGTGCCGGCACCGTGGCGCCTTGCAGCACGGCGAGCGCCGCACGGTCCAGATCCGCATCCCCGGAGGAACGAGAGAGCCTGGCAGACAGGACCCGGCCGGACGAGTCGACCGTGAAGGCGACATACGGCCTGCCTTCCACGCCTCGGGCCTTGGCAGAACTGGGATAGCGCGTGTGCCGCTTGATCCAGGCACCCAGACGGGAGTCCCATTTGCTGGAGTCGCCGGAGCGCGACGTCGATTCCGCTGCTTTCGGCGCGGCGGTCCTGGCCGCGGGCCGTGCGTCGGCGCTGGCGACGGTTGCCGTCTTCGGCGGAGCCGCCTTCTCCTTCTTAAGCCGCGGCTTGGGCTTCTCGACAGGTTTTTTCGCCTTGGCCTCGACCGGTTTCTTGTCTTTGACAATTTCGACCGGTTTCGGCTGCGGCAAGGGAATGACGACGTCTGGCGTGACAGCCTCGACAACATCCGGGATGACCTCATCCGGCGGCGGCTGATCGGCCTCTTCAGTCGTTTCGGTCCGGTTGGGTTCGGCCTCGTCGGGCGCGACCGCTTCCGGCGGCTCGACAACCGGCTCCGCCTTTTCGACCGGTTCTTCAGGTGTCGGCTCGGTCGTCGGTGTCGGTTCGGTCTGATCTGGCGTCACCGCGTCCAGCGCGGCGACCTGTTCTTGTACGGCCGGCATCACCACCATCGGCGCCATCTCGATCACCTGGGCCGGTGGCGGACCGCCGTCCGCTTCGGTGACCATGGTGAGATTCTGCACTGCATAGGCGACCGCGACATGGGCTCCGAGGACCAGCGCGGCAGCACCGGCCCACAAGCCAAGGTCGCGCCAGCCGAAGCGCGACATCTGGACCGAGGGCACGGCGACCGCTTGCGTCATGGCGCCGCCGCACCGGTGGCTGTGGGCGCGGGGGCATTGGACGCGGGAGCCGTCTCCAGGCCGACCAGCGCGATCTTCAGATAGCCGGCGCCGCGCAACAGGTTCATCGTCTCCATCAGGTCGCCATAGGCGACCGCCTTGTCGGCGCGCAGGAAGATGCGCGTCTGCTTGTCGCCCTTGGTCTTGGCGTCCAGCGTCGCGGCGAAAGCCGGGCGTGGCACGCCGTCATTGCCGATCGCCAGCGTCAGATCGTCCTTCAGCGTCAGGAACAGCGGTGTCTCGGGCCTCGGCGCGGGCGTTGCGGTCGAACCCGGCAGGTCGACATTGACATCCACCGTGGCCAGCGGTGCCGCGACCATGAAGATAATCAACAGCACCAGGATGACATCGATGAACGGGGTGACGTTGATCTCGTGGCTTTCCTCGAGATCGTCATCCATGGTCTGTCGGATTCTGCTTCCCATGGCGCTACTCCGCTGCCAGTGGCGCGGCCGGCGCGACGGTGCGGAAGTCGAGGTCGCGGCTGACCAGTCGTTCGACCCCTGCCGAGGCATCGGCGAGGATCTGCCGATAGCCGGCTATCGAGCGGGCGAAGACGTTATAGATGACGACGGCCGGTATGGCCGCGACCAGGCCCATCGCGGTGGCCAGCAGCGCTTCGGCGATGCCCGGCGCGACCACGGCGAGATTGGTGGTCTGCGCCTGCGAGATGCCGATGAAGGCGTTCATGATGCCCCAGACCGTGCCGAACAGGCCGACGAAGGGCGCGGTCGAGCCGATCGTCGCCAGCACGCCGGTGCCGCGTGACATGCGCCGCGCCGCCGCCGCCTCGATGCGCGACAGGCGCGACGTAACCCGTTCCTTGAGGCCATCGCCTGAGACATGATCGAGGGCGCCGGCTGAGAGTGCGGTCTCCTCCTCGGCCGCCCGCACCAGCAGCGCGCCCGGGCCGCCGCTGCGGTCGAGGGTACTGCTGGCCTGCTTCAGCGTGGCGGCCTTGCCGATCGCCCGCACGGCGCGACGGATGCGCAGCTTGCCGCCGAAAAGCTCCAGCGACTTGGCCAGCCATATCGTCCAGGTGACGAGGGAGGCAAAGGCCAGCCCGATCATCACCGCCTTGACGACGATATCGGCCGCCATGAACATGCCCCATGGCGACAGGTCATGCGGCAAGGTCAATTCCATCGCCGTCGAAGGTCCGGCCTCGGCTGGCGCGGCCGTGTTCGGCTGGGTGCCCGGCTGCGAAGGCGCCATCGTGGCCGGCGGAGCGACTGCCGGTGCGGCGGGCGCCGGCGCAATCGGCGCTGGGGCCGTGGGAGCAGCCGGGGTGGGGGCATCAA
>NZ_RZQE01000560.1:0-3457 GCF_004022955.1 Mesorhizobium sp. M7A.F.Ca.US.002.01.1.1
GAGCCTCGGCGGCGCCGGCGGCGCTGGCGGTACCAGCGACAAGGTTCACGTCCAGAACTTCCAGAGCGGTTCGATCCTGACGCAGGACGACAACTCGCACGGCATCTTCGCACAGTCGGTGGGCGGCGGCGGTGGTGCGGGTGGCGCTGGCTCGACGGAGACCGGTAAGGCCGAGACGGCCGTTACCATGTATATTGGCGGCCAAGGCGGCAGTGGCAGCATCGGCGGTGAGGTCGAGGTCAACAACTTCGGCAAGATTGAAACACTGGGCTATATCTCGCACGGCATTTTTGCGCAGTCGATCGGCGGTGGCGGTGGTGCCTCGGGTGCCGCGACCGGCGCATCGGAAGCAGACATGACAATCGGTGGCGGTGCCAGCATACCCAACGGGATTCCGATCCCGGTGGTCGGCGACCCCAACGACCCCGACAACGAGGCCGATGGTGGCAAGGTCACCGTCACCAACGATGGCGAGATCATCACACACAAGGATGGGTCATACGGCATCTTCGCCCAGTCCATCGGCGGCGGTGGCGGATATGGCGGCACGGTTTCGTCCGACTTCGCCGGGTCCGACTCTTTTGCCCTCAGCCTGGGCGGCAAGGGCGGCAACGGCGGCGATGGCGGAGATGTGAGGGTTGAGGTTTCCGGATCGATCGAAACCTTCGGCGCCCGCGCGCATGGCGTCGTGGCGCAGTCGGTGGGCGGCGGCGGCGGTGTCGGCGGCGACGCAAAAGGTAAAACCTCGAACGCGCTCGGCATCGGCGGCCTTGGCGGCAATGGCGGCGATGGCGGCGAGGTGACCGTGATCCGCACCGGCACCATCACCACGCATGGTGTCGATGCGGTCGCCATCATCGCTCAGTCGGTCGGCGGCGGCGGCGGCATCGGCGGCGCCGGCTTTGGGCGCTTCGGCGCCACGGCGGATGGCGGCAGCGGCATCGACAACAACACCATCGGCTTCAACACATTTGCGGGTGCCAAGGGCAATGGCGGCACGGTGACCATCCAGCAGGACGGCGAGATCGTCACCGATGGCGAGCGGGCGCACGGCATCGTGGCCCAGGCGGTGGGCGGCGGCGGCGGCCTGGCCGGCACGCTCTCCACCGGCGCTGCCGGTTCCGGCGGTGGCATCGGCGATGCCGCGGCGGCGACGGCGACGGCCATGAGCCAGGTCTGGGTCAAGGGTGCGAGCTCGTATGCCATGTTCGGACAGAGCGCGACCGGCATCGGCGACGCGCACGCGGTTACGCTGACCGCGGGCGACAGCCTGTTCGCGCAGGGTGCTGGTTCCGTGGCCGCCTACGGCGAAAGCACAGCCAACGGCGCGAAAGGCAACATCACCATCAATCTCAACGGTCATTACACGATTGGCGGCGCCGGAACCGGCGTTGCCGCCATGCTCGTCGGCGGCGCCAACAACGCGCTGACCAACCACAGCCTGCTCTACGCAATGGGAGCGACGCCGACATTCGAGATCCAGGCAGCGGATATCCAGGCATTCCAGACCTTCCTGTTGGCGCCCGGTCCCGTCGTGCCGACCAATGCGATCCTGGAATCGCTGCTCGACGATTTCAGTCCGCTGGCCATTACCGGCACGTCGGGTGATGACCATGTCGACAATTCGCGGCTGGACGACACGCTGGGACGCGTCATCGGCAACATCGATCTCGGCGGCGGCGACAACAGCTTCCACAATTTTGCCGATGCCTCGATGGTCGGACTGAAAACCATCGATCTCGGCGGCGGGCTGTTCACCAATGACGGGCTCTATACCAACCAGGGCATCGGCGTGGTGGCGAAGGTGGATGTCGGCGGCGGCTTCAAACAAAACCTCTCCGGCGATTTCGTCACCGATGTGGATCTCAACAACCAGATCACGGATGCCCTGGCACTAACGGCGGCCGGTGACTTCAACGGCGAAGCGCCGCTGAATTTCCTGTCGATCGATAAGCTGTTCACGGAATATGTGGTCGCCAATGGCTCGGGGATGACCGACTCCGGCATAGCAGCGAAGACCTTGCATCCGGCAGTGGGCTTCAACTTCCAGTTCCGGGTGGATGGCGGCACCGATCTCGTTCTTTACGCCGACAACCCGACATTCCTGGAACTGGCGCAGGATCCGGGGTCCGGCACCACCGATCCCGGCGTGTTCCAGATGGCGCAGTACCTTGACGATGTCGAGGCAGCATCGACCCCGGACAACCCGATGGCCAGGCTGATCAACATGCTGCGCTTCCTGCCCAATGAAGAGGAACTGGGTGCAGCATTGACCCGGCTCACACCGCATTATGCCGTGCATACGTTCGACATGATCAACCGCGAAGCCGACATGATGCTGGAAGCGGCGCGTGAGTGTACTGGCGTGCCTGCCTACAAGAATCCCGACGGCCGCTGCGTCTGGGCAACGATCAGCCCGCAGGCCGAGTACGGCCGCGACGCGGGTGCTGGCACTACAAGCCGCGACGACGTCCTGAAGACGATGTCGCTTGGCGGCATTGGCGAGATCGGCCAGAACTGGTCGCTTGGTGCCACGATCGGCCGCACAGAGTTCGATTCCAAGATCGGCTTTGATGGCGACCTGCTGTCGGAGACCACCGGTGAGGCCTGGCAGGCCTATGCGCTGGCCAAATATACCAACAAGAATTACTTCGTGGACTTTGCACTCGGTGGCGGCACGGGCTCGTTCAAGGGCGAACGCGACACCCATATCGACCCGGCATTCTACATTCCGGGCGAAACGTTGGTGGGTGATTATCTCGACGAGGTAATGCTGCCTGGCATCGGCAGCAGCGTCACCTACACACAGAAGACCGCGATGTTCGGCGGCTCGGCGCGGTTGGGTTTCACCCGGGAGATGGGCGCGTTCTATCTGCAGCCGACAGTGCAGTTCGACGCGCGCTGGCTGCGTGTCTCAGGCACGGAGGAGGGTTCGGTCGCCGCCTTCAACTTCGATGGCTCGGCCAACACCTACTATTCTGCAACCCCTGCAATCGAGATCGGCACCGACATCGCGCTCAGCGACATTGCCAGCCTTCGCGTCTACGGCAAGGCCGGGGCGGAGTTTTCCAACAAGGAGTGGGAAATCGAAGGTCGCTTCGCGGCGGCGGAGAATCTGCCTGGCAACCCCGCATTGCACTTGACGGAGGCCGTCGATTCGCCGCTCTATCGGGTCGGCGCCGGCCTTGAACTGAATGGCGTCAATGGCGTCGGCATGTCCGTCAGATATAATGGCGCCTTCGGCGAAACGGTTAAACAGAACGCGATCAGCGCGTCTCTCAAGGTCAGCTTCTAGCTGGCCCGAGGCGGAGCCGGGCGGGAGGGGTCTTGATGAGGAAGTTCGCGTATTTCGTGGCGATGCTGGGTGTTGCCTGCACCGTCGGTGTGCCGGCCGTTGCAGCGCAAACCAAGAGCGACAAGGCGGTCGCGGCACCGGCTGCCGCCGATGCGCCGCAGT
>NZ_RZQE01000561.1:0-3434 GCF_004022955.1 Mesorhizobium sp. M7A.F.Ca.US.002.01.1.1
GAAGCGCGTTGCGTGGGTTCAGCCAATCCGAGGCCCGTCCCATGTATTGGTCTTCCAAGCCACTGTCTGTCGCCACCGCCATAAGCGGCGACATCCGAAACCTTATGAACACTCGGCAAGCTTTTGACCTGCTCAACGGTCATTGGCGCAGTGAAAGAAGCGACAAGCACCGATCTGCGAAACCGGCGTGCCGACAGGCCTTGAACGGCAGTGTTCCCGCCGACGTCGCAAGAAATGCGTTCATCGACGCAGCGCGGGAAGCGCACATGTTGGTCGATTGTGCGAACCAATAGACAATGCCGGGATGGACCATTTCCCGCCACTAGCGAGGTCACAATGAACGCAACAACCCGATTGCACGAACTCGGCCAGAGCCTTTGGTTGGACAACATCACCCGCGATCTGTTGAGCAGTGGCACCCTTCAGCGCTATTGCACCGAATTTTCGGTGACCGGATTGACATCGAACCCCACAATTTTCGATGAAGCCATTCGTAACAGTGCCGCTTACGACGAGGCCCTACGTCGAAAAGCCAGAGAAGGCAAAGCGGGCGAGCAGCTATTCTTCGAATTGGCGCTGGAAGATTTGAAGCAAGCCGCAGCACTTTTTGGTCCGGTCCACGAAGCGACGGGCGGCATCGATGGCTGGGTTTCCCTGGAAGTGTCGCCTTTGCTGGCTAACGATGCCGGCGCCACTGTCGAAGCCGCCAAGCGGTTGCATGGGCAGGCGGAGTGTTCCAACCTGTTCATCAAGATTCCGGGCACGCCCGCAGGTGTCGAGGCCATAGAGGAATCGATCTTGGCCGGCGTGCCCGTGAATGTCACCCTGCTGTTTTCGTGCGAGCAGTATGTGGCGGCGGCCGACGCGTATTGCCGAGGCATTCAGCGACGGATTAACGCCGGGCTCGACCCGAAGATCGCCTCTGTCGCCTCGATCTTCGTCAGCCGCTGGGACAAGGCGGTGATGGACAAGGTTCCCGGTGCACTGCGGAACCGTCTCGGTATCGCCATATCCGGGCAAGTATATAAAGCCTACCGGGAGCGGCTTGCCTCTACCGGATGGCGCAAGCTGGCCGATGCCGGCGCACTTTCCCAGCGTCTGCTATGGGCGAGCACCGGCACCAAGGATCCGCAGCTTCCGCAATCCTATTATATCGAAGCGCTCGCCGCGCCTGCTACCATCAACACCATTCCAGAGAAGACACTCCATGCGTTTTCGAAAGAGGGTGTGTTGCGCGGCATCATGCGGGAGGATGGCGGCGACAGCGAAACCGTGCTTGGCGATTTCGCAAAAGCCGGCGTCGACATTCAGGCGCTTGCCGCGCAGCTCCAGTTGGAAGGCGCGCAATCCTTCACCAAATCATGGGCCGATCTGATGGCGGTGATTGCCTTGAAGAGCGAGCAGTTACATCGCCACGGTTCGGCCGGCAGATGATGAGCGCGCTTCTTGCGGCCAGGACATTGCCGCTCACGGAGCTTTCAGCATGGCAGGCGTTGCTGGCGCATTGTCAGGAAGTGCGCCCTTTGCATCTGCGACAGCTCTTCGCGGATGATCCCCGACGTGGCACGCAGTTCACCGTCGACGCCTGCGGACTTTATCTCGACTATTCGAAAAACCGCATCACGCCTGAGACGGTCCAGCTTCTCATTGAACTTGCCGAGGCCTCCGGGTTGCGTGAGCGCATCGAAGCGATGTTCAGCGGTCAGAAGATCAATGTGACCGAGCAGCGTGCTGTGCTTCACACGGCGCTGCGCGCGCCAGTTGGCGAGCGAATTTTAGTTGACGGTATCGACGTCGTGCCGGAAGTGCACGCGGTGCTCGGCAAGATGGCTGATTTCACGAACAAGATCCACAGCGGCGCATGGCGCGGCCATTCAGGCCTGCCGATCCGCAACGTCATCAATATCGGCATCGGCGGCTCTGACCTCGGGCCGGTCATGGCCTATGAAGCGCTGCGCCACTACAGCCGGCGCGACATGATTTTCCGCTTCATCTCGAACATCGACGGTACCGATTTCGCGGAAGCGACGCGAGATCTGAATCCTGAAGAAACGCTGTTCATCATCTGCTCGAAGACGTTCAAAACGTTGGAAACGCTGACCAACGCCCATACGGCCCGTCAATGGGTGCTGCGCAAGCTGGGCGACGAGCGGGCGGTGGCCCGGCATTTCGTCGCCGTCTCGACCAATACCGAAGGGGTCGCCAAATTCGGCATCGACACCGAACAGATGTTCGGCATGTGGGATTGGGACGGCGGCCGCTATTCAATGGATTCGGCGATAGGCCTATCCACCATGCTCGCCGTCGGGGCGGAAAATTTCCAGGCGATGCTGTCGGGCTTCCATGACATGGACCAGCATTTTCGCACTGCACGGTTCGATCAGAACCTGCCGGCTCTGATGGGTCTGCTCGCGGTCTGGTACAACAATTTCTTCGAAGCGCAGACGGTCGCGGTGCTTCCCTACGAGCAATATCTGAAGCGTTTTCCCGCCTATCTCCAGCAACTGACGATGGAGAGCAATGGCAAGCACGTCACGCTTGGCGGCACGAAAGTCGACTACCAAACAGGGCCGATCTATTGGGGCGAACCTGGCACCAACGGGCAGCACTCTTTCTACCAACTCATTCATCAAGGCACCAAGCTCGTTCCGTGCGACTTCATCGGGTTTTGCCAGGCATTGAATCCGCTGGGACGCCACCACGATCTCCTGATGGCAAATCTCTTCGCACAGACCGAGGCGCTGGCTTTCGGCATAACGGAAGGGGAAGTCCGAGCGGAAGGGACGCCGGATTGGCTGGTTCCGCACCGCACCTTCGAAGGCAACCGCCCTACCAATACGTTGCTTGCCGAGCGCCTGACGCCAAAGATACTAGGCAGCCTGGTGGCGCTCTACGAGCACAGCGTCTTCACGCAAGGCGTCATCTGGAGCATCGACTCGTTTGACCAATGGGGCGTTGAGCTGGGCAAGGCGCTGGCCGAGAAAACAATCCCTGAACTGGAAGTTTCCGCGACCCCAAATCTTCAACATGACAGCTCGACCAATGCTTTGATCGAGCGCTATCGCCGGATCAAGAAGCACTGAATCGACAGCCGGACCGCAAGACTCCGATCGGAAAAAATATGGTACAGGCGCAACTCGACCAGCTTTGCATCAACACGCTGCGGATGCTTTCCATCGACGCGGTCCAGAAGGCAAATTCCGGCCATCCCGGAACGCCGCTGGATGCCGCGCCAGTCGCCTACTGCCTGTGGCAACACTTCCTGCGCTATGATGCAGCCGATCCCGACTGGCCGAACCGCGACCGTTTCGTGCTGTCGGCCGGTCACGCCTGCGCTCTGCTCTACAGCCTGCTTCATGTGTGCGGCGTCAAGGCAAAAGGGCCGGCCTATCCATCGAGCGACCGGCTGGCCGTGACGTTGGACGATCTCAAGT
>NZ_RZQE01000562.1:0-3428 GCF_004022955.1 Mesorhizobium sp. M7A.F.Ca.US.002.01.1.1
CCACGGCCCGCAGCCGCGCCGAGATCGAGACGCTGGCCGACCGCATGTGGGAGATGCAGGAGAGCGATGAGCGCTTTCGTGGCCTGATCGACGCGCTTGGCGATCTCGTCATCCATCGCGACCGCGACGGCTACATCGTCTATGCCAACAAGGTCTTCGCCGATCTCGTCGAGATCGACCAGCGCGATCTTGCCGGCAAGACCCTGGCGGAACTCGGCATCGAGGTCGGCATGGTTCCCGATGCCGCCTTTTCCGACCATGAGTGCCTGAGTTCCACCGATGTCTCTATCAGCACGCCGAGCGGGCAGCGCTGGTTCTCCTGGATCGAACTGTCGGTGCGCGACAAGGACAGTGGCGCGGTTTCGCACCGCGCCATCGCCCGCGACATCACCGCCCGCAAACGCGCCGAGTCCTCGCTGATCACCGCACGCGAACGGGCCGAATATGCCAGCCAGGCCAAATCGCGTTTCCTCGCCACCGTCAGCCATGAAATCCGCACCCCGATGAACGGCATCATGGGCATGGCCAGGTTGCTCGCCGACACCAGCCTGTCGCCGGAGCAGCAGACCTATGTCGGCGCCGTCTCGACCTCAGCCAGCGCATTGCTTGCCCTGATCGAGGATCTTCTCGACTATTCCAAGATCGAAGCCGGGCGTTTCGACCCGGAGCCGCAGCCGATGTCGGTGCGCGAGATCGCCGACAACATCATCGAATTGCTGGCGGCGCGCGCCTTCGCCAAGGATATCGGGCTGGGTTGTCATGTCGAACCCGACGTGCCGCAATTGATCACCGCCGATCCAGGCAAGGTCAGGCAGGTGCTTCTCAACCTCATCGGCAACGCCATCAAGTTCACCGACAGCGGCGGCGTGCTGGTGAGCATTGCACGCGCACGCACCGAAACCAGCGACCGCATATGCTTTACCATCGCCGATACCGGTCCGGGCCTGCATGATGCCGACCTGGAGCGCATTTTCGAGGAGTTCGAGCAGGCCGACGGCACGTCGACACGCACACATGGCGGGGCCGGCCTCGGCCTTGCCATCTCCAGGCGCCTGGTGGCCGCCATGGGTGGCACGATCTCGGTATCCAGCCGGCTCGGCCAGGGATCCGAGTTCGTCTTCGAAGTCCCTGCGACAGCGGCCACCGAAGCGCCGCAGGGCCGCCAGAATGCTCTCTCGGGCAGACGCGTGGTGATCCTGTCGAAGAACGCCGTCGAGGCCGACGCCATCGCCCGCACCATCCGTGCCAACGGTGGCGCGGTCGACATCGCCACCACCGCCGCACAGGCCGCGCCTTTCGCCGCCGGCTGCGACGCGATCCTGGTCGATGCAGCGATGGAGGAAGGCGACGGAAGGCTGCTCAAGCGCCTGCGCCAGAGCGGTTTCTCCGACTGTGAGGCGATCACGCTGATCGCGCCGACAGATCGCGGCATGCTTGGCGAGTTCCGCGCCAGCGGCTACGCAACCTTCCTGGCCAGGCCGGTGCGCGGCGGAACACTTTTGCGTGTACTGTTGAGCAGCCATGCTCCGAGCCTCGGCCCGCCGCAGCCGGAAAAGCGCGGCGCGCCGACACTGCGCGCCGTCGGCAACCGCCAGCGCGGCCTGTCGGTGCTGATCGCCGAGGACAATGACATCAATGCCATGCTGGCCCGCGCCACGCTGCTGAAGGCGGGGCATCGCGTCAGGGTGGTCGGCAACGGCAAGGCGGCCGTCGAGGCTGTCACCGGCGCCGCGCACAAGGACCGCTTCGACGTGGTCTTGATGGATCTGCACATGCCGGTCATGGACGGGCTGGACGCGATTGCCGCCATCCGCCGCCATGAGGAAGAAAGTGCCGTGCGGCCGGTGCCGATCATGGTGCTGTCGGCCGACAGCCAGGAAAAGACCCGCCATGCGGTGTTGGCCCATGGCGCCAGCGGCTTTGTCACCAAGCCGCTCGACCCCGAGGCGCTGGTCAATGCCGTCGAGGGCCAGGTCGTCGCGGCCTGAGCTTTCCACCGCCCATTCCGCACCGGGCGATCACTTAAACGTAGCCGGTTGATCGTATTCGCCAGCCGACGAAGTATTGCCCACGACGTCGTATCACGGTACTGTCACAATCCTGTTGCACCTACACCGTATCCCCGTGCCAAGAGGGATGGCTCGAAGGAGAATCACTCGTGCATACAGTTATGCCGGAATGTGACACTCGGCCGAACGCCAGCAGCGCCTTGCTTGCCGGACGTAACGTCGATTCCGTCATAAAGGGCGCCGCACTGGGCCGTATAGGCAATCTTGAAGTGCGGCTCGCTCGCAACGAGGCCGAGATCGCGGCCGCGCAGGAAGTGCGCTACCGGGTGTTCTACGACGAACTTGGCGCCAGGAAGGACCTGTTCCAGGCCCATGACCGCCGTGACGCCGACCGGTTCGATCCGCTCTGCGACCATCTGCTGGTTTTGGACACCACGCTTTCCGGTCCCGAACATCGCCGCATCGTCGGCACATATCGGCTGCTGCGGCAAGAAATCGCGGCCACGGCCGGCGGTTTCTATTCCGAAGGTGAATTCGAGCTGACCAAGCTCATTGCCCGTCACCCCGGCCAGCGTTTCCTTGAACTCGGCCGCTCCTGCGTTTTGCCGGAATACCGCTCGAAGCGCACCATCGAAGCGTTGTGGCAAGGCATCTGGGCTTACATCAACCATTATGAAATCGGTGTGATGACCGGTTGCGCTTCCTTTCACGGCACCGTGCCGGCGGCGCATGCCGAGGCGCTCACCTACCTCGCCCACCACTGCCGCACGAATTCGGCCTGGGACGTGCGCGCGGTCTCCGGGCGCTACTGCTCGATGGACCTGATGCCTATCGAGGCGGTCAATGCCAAGGCGGCGATCGCCGCGATGCCGCCTCTGGTCAAGGGCTATCTGCGCGTCGGCGCCCGCATCGGCGACGGCTGCGTCATCGATCGCGAATTCTCGACGGTCGATGTGTTCGTCGTGATGCCGGTCAAGGAGATCGGCGCACGCTACGTCAACTATTATGGCGGGGAAGCCCAGCGCTTCGCTGCGTGAGGCTAGCGAATAGAAAGTAGCGGGAGCTATCTCGTTCAACCCCTATTCGCTATTCGCTTCCTTTTCACAAAATATCTTCCGGCCGCCTGCCGGGCCGGCTCTTGTAGGACGGAAACGACCAGCCGAATTTGAGCGCGCCGCCACGCACAAGGAACGCCGCCGCAAAACCGGCAAGGTCCGAGGCGAGCGGCGGCAGTCCGGCAAGATCGCCAAGCGTGTAAAGGCCGGCACCTGCAAGGGCCGCCGTGACATAGATTTCGGGCCTGAGCAGCACCGATGGCTCGCCGGCAAGGAGATCGCGCAGAATGCCGCCGAAAGTGGCGGTGAGCACGCCGGTGATGGCTGAGACGACCGGCGAACCGGTAATCGCAAGCCCCTTGGC
>NZ_RZQE01000563.1:0-3403 GCF_004022955.1 Mesorhizobium sp. M7A.F.Ca.US.002.01.1.1
GGTGAACACCGGCCCGTCGATGACATAACGGTCCGGACGCACGTCGACGCCGGGAAAGGCCGAGGAAAAATCCTCCATGTCTTCCCAGTGGGTGGTGGCGCTGCGTCCTTCCAGCAGGCCGGCGCGCGCCACCAGCCAGGTGCCGGCTTCGACACCGCCGCAAGCGCGTGCTGTCCGTGCAGCCCGGCGCAGGCCGGACAACAGAGCCGAGGTTGCATAGTTCTGGGTGCCGAAGCCGGCGACGACGACAAGAACGTCGGTCGACTCGCCCGCATCGAAGCGGCCGCCGACCGCCACCGGCAGGCCGCAAGTGGTGACTGGAGCCTCGCCGGTCACCGAGACCAGCTTGAAATCGAACAGGGTCTCGCCGGAGATGCGGTTGGCCGCGCGCAGTGGATCGACGGCGGATGCGACGCACATGATCGACGAACCGGAAAATACCAGCAGCGTCACCCTAAGCGGCGAGCGCTCGGCGCGAAAGATCGTTGGTTTTTCGCTTTTCGTCATGGAAGCTTCGTAAAACGCAAAACAGTTTCCGGCAAGTCGGGCATTGTTGAGGTCTATTTCTTTCGGAGGAGAGTTCCATGCCGCTTGCGATGAACCGTGAGGTCTTCATTACCTGTGCCGTGACCGGGTCCGGCGGGTCGCAGGACCGCAGCCCGCATGTGCCGCGCTCGCCCAAGCAGATCGCGGATTCCGCCATCGATGCGGCCAAGGCGGGCGCCGCCATCGTGCATTGCCATGTGCGCGATCCCGAGACCGGTAGGCCGAGGCGCGACGTACATCTCTACCGCGAAGTGACCGAGCGCATCCGCGCGGCAGAAGTCGACGTCATCCTGAACCTGACCGCCGGCATGGGCGGCGACATGGTGTTCGGATCGCCGGAAGCGCCGCTGCCGCTCAACGAAAAAGGCACCGACATGGGCGGTGCCACCAACCGCATGGAACATGTGCGCCAATGCCTGCCGGAAATCTGCACACTCGACTGCGGCACCATGAATTTCGCCGAGGCCGACTATGTCATGACCAACACGCCCGGCATGCTGCGCGCCATGGGCGGCATGATGACGGCGCTCGGCGTCAAGCCGGAGATCGAGGCTTTCGACACCGGCCATCTGTGGTTCGCCAAGCAACTGGTCGAGGAAAAGGTGCTCAACCCGGATGCGCTGGTGCAGCTTTGCATGGGCGTGCCGTGGGGTGCGCCTGATGATCTCAACACCTTCATGGCCATGGTCAACAATGTGCCGTCGACCTGGAACTGGTCGGCCTTCGCCATCGGCCGCAACCAGATGGCTTATGCCGCGGCGGCGGTGCTGGCCGGCGGCAATGTCCGCGTCGGGCTGGAGGACAATCTGTGGCTCGACAAGGGCGTGCTGGCCACCAACGCACAGCTGGTCGAGCGCGCCGCCAGCATCGTCACCAATCTCGGCGCCAGAATCCTTGGGCCGGAAGAGGTACGGCAGAAGCTCAACCTCACCAAGCGGGCGCCGATCGCGGCATAAATTATTCGTCGGGAGGGTCGGCATGACTACCGTAAAATTCACCGCGATGAAGGATGGCGACCGGGACGACTACGAGTTCCTGACCGCGCATGAAATCGACTATGCGGCCAGGACCGGCGAGCGGCTGCTCGACGCGCTGGTGCAGCTCGACGCGGGTCTTTCCGGCTACAAGATCACCCGGCTCGGCCATTCGCTGCAGGCAGCGACACGTGCCTGGCGCGACGGCGCAGACACCGACTGGATCGCTTGCGCGCTGCTGCACGACATCGGCGACATCTATGCGCCTTACAATCACGACGAATATGCCGCTTCGATCCTGAAACCTTTCGTGCGCGAGCAGTGCACTTGGGTGGTGGAAAAGCATGGCGACTTCCAGCGGCTCTATTATGCCCATCATCTCGGCGGCAACCGCCACGCCCGCGACCGCTTTGCCGGCCATGCTTATTTCGACGATTGCGACGAGTTTTGCGAACGCTGGGACCAGTCTAGCTTCGACCCCGACTATGACACGCTGTCGATGGAATTCTTCCGGCCCTTCGTGCTCGAAGTCTTTGCCCGCAAGGCCTACGATCCCTCGGTGATCCGAGCCGGCGAGCGCGTACCCCTCATCGATCCCGCAACCGCCGCGACAAGAACCGGAGCTTCAGCATGAGCATCATCAACAAGGCAGCCGCCATCGGTGGCGGTGTGATCGGCGCCGGTTGGGTGGCGCGCCTGCTGCTCAACGGCATCGACGTGTCGATCTTCGATCCCGATCCCGAGGCGTCGCGCAAGGTCGGCGAAGTGATGAAGGGCGCGCGCCGCGCCTATAAGCAGATGGTGCCCGGCGGCCTGCCGAAAGAGGGCAAGCTGACCTTCGCCAAGACCATCGCCGAAGCGGTCGCCGATGCCGATTTCATCCAGGAGAGCGTGCCGGAGCGGCTCGACCTGAAACACCGCGTGCTGGCCGAGATCGACGCTCACGCGCCGGCCAACGCGATTGTCGGCTCCTCGACTTCCGGCATCAAGCCGACCGACATGCAGGTGGCGATGAAGAAGCATCCGGAGCGGCTGGTCGTCGGCCATCCGTTCAACCCGGTCTATCTCCTGCCGCTGGTGGAGATCGTCGGTGGCGAGCAGACCTTCCCCGAGGCGATCGAGGTCGCCAAGGAGATGTATGCCTCGATCGGCATGAAGCCTGTCGTCATCCGCAAGGAGATCGAGGCCTTCGTCGGTGACCGCCTGCTCGAAGCGGCATGGCGCGAGGCGCTGTGGCTGATCAAGGACGGCATCTGCACGGTCGAGGAACTCGACGACATCATGCGCTACGGCTTCGGCCTGCGCTGGGCGCAGATGGGCATGTTCCAGGTCTATCGCGTCGCCGGCGGCGAGGCCGGCATGCGCCACTTCATGGCGCAGTTCGGGCCGTGCCTGAAATGGCCATGGACCAAGCTGATGGACGTGCCTGAGTTCAACGACGAACTGGTCGACCTGATCGCCACGCAGTCGGACGAACAGGCGCATGGGCTGTCGATCCGCGAGCTGGAAAAGATCCGCGACGACAATCTGGTCGCCATCATGGATGCGCTGTCGAAACAAAACAAAGGCAAGGGCTGGGGCGCCGGCGCGCTGCATAAGGACTATACCAGGCAGCTGGCCAAGCTGGCGGCGAAGAAGCCCATGGCCTCCAAGGCGGCCGAGAAGGCCAAAGCCTTGAAACCGGTCAAGAAAGCCGAAAAGCCGAAGAAAAAGACCGGCAAGAAGAAAGGCTGAGAGCATGGATTTCGGGCTGTCGGAGGAACAGAAGCTCATCGTCGAGACGACGCGCGCGTTCGTCGAGAACGAGCTTTACCCGCATGAGCGCGAGGTCGAGCGCACCGGCGTGCTGCGCCGCGACCTGATCGAAGAGGTCAAGGTAAAGG
>NZ_RZQE01000564.1:0-3397 GCF_004022955.1 Mesorhizobium sp. M7A.F.Ca.US.002.01.1.1
TTTTTATGCTGGTCCGAAACCCTGGCGCCGGGCTAGCCCGTTGCTTAATAGGGCGTCAAGCGCCTCGGGATTGAATTGATGCGCGGTCTGCGCCAAATAAGCTCAAGGAATTCAGTGGTGAGTACGATGAAAACAGCCAAATTCGCAATCGGACAGGTGGTTCGCCACCGGCTGTTTCCATTCAGGGGCATCATTTTCGATGTCGATCCGCAATTCGCCAACACCGACGAATGGTACGAAGCCATCCCCGCCGACGTGCGGCCGCGCAAGGATCAGCCTTTCTATCATCTGCTCGCCGAGAATTCGGAGACCGAATACATCGCCTACGTCTCCGAGCAGAATCTGCTTGAGGATCAGTCGGGTGAGCCGGTCCGGCATCCGCAGATCAAAGAGATGTTCGACAAGAGGCCGGACGGCGGCTACCAGCCGAAACGGCAGTCCACGCATTAGCCTGCTGGAAGACAATCACAAAAAAAGCGGGGCATGAACCCCGCTTTTTTGTTGGCTCGGCGATATCGGCCGATCAGTTGGCGGTCTTCGCCTTGTCCTGCTCTTCCTTGAGCTTCTTGGCGAAATCCTGGTTGTTCTTGGCGACGAAGTCCTGAAGCTTCTTCTGCCTGTCCTCGATGTCCGACTGCTGCAGCGCCGGGCCGTCATAGGCGCCGCTGAAGCCCTGCAGGGCGATCTTGATCGGATTGGGCTGGTTCTGGAAATTGACGGAAGTCAGCGTGATCGCCTGGCCTTTCTTGAATGCCGCGACGAGCTGATCGGTCAGCGGCACTTCGGCCACGCAACGATCCGGGAAGCAGATCACATAGTCGAGCTTCTGCGCCTTGCCGGTGTCGATCTGCAGGCCGATGCCGGGAGGCACCAGACGGCCGGTCGGAACCGTCACCTGGAACACCTTGCGGTTCACCTTGCCCTTGAGCTCGATCAGGCTGACGCCGGTGACCAGCTGGCCATTGCCGGCAGTGGTGATGTTCTGGACGTTGCAGATGTCGACGTCTTCCTGCTTGGTGCAGGCCTTGAACCAGCCTTGCGGAATCTGCTGCTGCTGCTGCTGTGCGGAAGCGGCGGGAAGCCCTGCGCCGAGAAAGCCGACCACGCCAGCGGCCATGACCGACAGGCGGTACGCGTTGCTGTTCAGGCTCGTCATGTCGTGCACTTCCTCTCAAATGATCCCGGGACCGGCTTCTTCGTGCCGTGTGGTCCAGCTACCTGTTGCCGAAATGAGGCAACAGAATGACTTCGGAGGGCGTGTTACACTGCAAGCGAGGCCGAATCCAGCCCGGCGCCTGCGATTCTTGGCCGTGCGATTTGGGCCGTGCGATTTGGGCTGATGTATCTGGCCGGAGCGCGGTGGCGCCATGCTAGGGTGCAGTCCGAATCATCAAGCCGCCCAGTAAGGAGACGGTCATGGGCCGCGTTCTTGTTTGGCTGATCACCGCGATATCGTTTCTCGCCCTTTCGCATCAGCCGGCCGCCTCGGAGCCGAAGCACGCCATCGCCATGCAGGGCGAGCCGGCGCTGCCGCCCGACTATACGCATTTCAACTACGTCAATCCCGACGCGCCGAAGGGTGGCTCGATCACCTATTGCGTCGTCGGCAGCTTCGACAATCTCAACCCTTTCATCCTCAAGAGCCTGCGCACCACGGCGCGCGGCATGATGGATACGATCTTCGGCAATCTGGTCTTCGAGCCGTTGATGCAGCGCAATGCCGACGAGGCTTTCACGCTCTACGGTTTGTTGGCCGACAGCGCCGACATGGATCCGGAGCGCAAGAGCATCGAGTTCCATCTCAATCCGAAGGCCAAATGGTCGGACGGTCAGCCGGTGACGCCGGAGGACGTGCTGTTCAGTTATGATGTCTACACCGACAAAGGCCGCCCGCCTTACAGCGACCGCATGGCCAGGGTCGCCAAGCTCGAAAAGACCGGCGACCACAGCGTGCGCTTCACCTTCAACGACAAGGCCGATCGCGAATTCCCGCTGATCATCGCGCTGACCCCGATCATCCCGAAGCACGCCTTTGACAAGGAGACCTTCGACAGGACGACGCTCAAGCCGGTGATCGGCAGCGGTCCGTATACGATCGCGCAGGTGCAGCCAGGCCAGCGCATCGTCTTCAAGCGCAACCCGGACTATTGGGGCAAGGATGTCCCCGCCAAGCGCGGTTTCGACAATTACGACCAGATCACCATCGAGTATTTCCTCAACGCCAACGCCAAGCTCGAAGCGTTCAAGAAAGGCCTCTGCGCCATCGATGACGACAGCGATCCGGTGAAGCGCGAGCGCGATCTCGATTTTCCGGCCTTCCACAAGGGCGACGTGATCGCCGAAACCTTCGACACCGGCATTCCGCCGGTGGTGACCGGTTTCCTGTTCAACACGCGGTTGCCGAAATTCGCCAACCCGGTCGTGCGGCGCGCGCTCGGCATGCTCTACGACTTCGAATGGGCCAACAAGAACCTGTTCGGCGGCAAATACACGCGCACGATGAGTTACTGGCAGAATTCCGAGCTTTCCGCGCTCGGCCATCCGGCCGACGACAGGGAGAAAGCGCTTCTGGCGCCCTACCCCGGCCGCGTGCCGGCCGATGTCATGGACGGCACATGGCGGCCGCCGGTGACCGACGGATCGGGCCAGGATCGGCGCGTCGTGAAGGCAGCTTTCGATCTTTTGAAAAGTGTCGGCTACCACGTGCAGAATGGAACGATGCTTGATCCCGAAGGCAAACCCTTCGGCTTTGAGATCCTGACCGCTTCGCAGGACGAGGAGCGCCTTGCCGGCATCTATCAGCGCACGCTGGAGAAGATCGGCATCAATCTCACCATTCGCAGCCTCGACGGCGATCAGATCCAGTCGCGCAAGCAGCGCTTCGATTTCGAGGTCTTGGTCGGATCGAGCGGCTTCAACAATTCGTTGTCACCCGGCATCGAGCAGAGCGGGCGCTGGAGTTCGACTGCCGCCCGGACGGAAGGCTCGTTCAATCTCGCCGGCGTCGCCGATCCGGCTGTGGACGCGGCAATCGAGGCGATGCTGCGCGCCCGCTCCAAGGAGGATTATGTTGCCGCCGTTCGCGTTCTCGACCGGCTGCTGATCTCCGGCAACTACATGGTGCCGATGCAGTACAACACGCAGCAATGGATCGCCTACTGGAACTACCTGGAACATCCGCAAAAGACGCCCATATTCGGGTATCAACTGCCAACATGGTGGCGCAAACCCAACTGAGGGATCAGGAGATCGAGATGAGCGAATTGAACGCCATCACCGTCGATGTGGTTTCCGATGTCGTCTGCCCCTGGTGCTTCATCGGCCAGAAGCGGCTCGACAGGGCAATCGCCGCCGTCGGCGATGTCGACGTGCATGTCCGCTGGCGGCCGTTCCAGCT
>NZ_RZQE01000565.1:0-3375 GCF_004022955.1 Mesorhizobium sp. M7A.F.Ca.US.002.01.1.1
GTTCCGCGGCAGCCCGCTCTACAGCATCTACCTGCAGCTTCTCGGCACCAGGCTCGGCAAGAACGCCGTCATCGAATCGAAATCCGTGCCCGTCTGCACCGATCTCATCTCGATCGGCGCCAACACCATCCTGCGCAAGGAATCGATGATCCTCGGTTTCCGGGCGCAGTCCGGCTACATCCACACCGGGCCGCTGACCATCGGCCGCGATGCCTTTGTCGGCGTCGGTTCGACGCTCGACATCGACACCAGGATCGGCGACGGCGCCCAGCTCGGCCATTCGTCCTCGCTGCACCGCGGCCAAAGCATCCCCGACGGCGAACGCTGGCATGGCTCGCCGGCCGTGCCGACCACGGCCGACTATTGCAAGGTGCGCAATGTCGATCCGTCCAACATCCGGCGCTTCCTGTTCGAAGCGGTTCAGCTGATCGGCCTGTTTGCCATCGTCACCCCCTTGCCGCTCTTGTTCCACAGCTATTGGGAAAATGTCGGCGACGACTACCAGGAAACCATCGGCGTCGTCGCGATCGGCACCACGGTGACGCTGTTCGGCTACATGGCCGCATCCTTCCTGGCGGCGACGCTGGTGCCGCGCCTGGTCAGCCTGCTGTTGAAGCCAGGCCGCACCTACACGCTGTACGGCTTCCGCTACTGGCTGCAGACCGTCGCTGAATTCTCCAGCAACTCGCGCGTGCTCGGCCTGCTGGCCGGCGACAGCTCTGCCATCGTGCACTACATGCGAGCGATCGGCTGGAACCTCAACAAGGTGGTGCAGACCGGCTCCAATTTCGGCTCCAACCAGCAGCACGAAAACCCGCTTCTGTGCGAGATCGGCACCGAGACCATGGTGTCGGACGGGCTGTTCATGATCAACATGCACAAATCCGCCGCCGCCTTCAGGCTCGAGCCGACGAGAATCGGCGAGCGCAATTATCTCGGCAACAACATCTACTATCCGCCGGACGGCCGCACCGGCGACAACGTCCTGCTCGGCACCAAGGTGATGATCCCCATCGACGGGCCGCTGCGCGAGAATGTCGGGCTTCTGGGTTCGCCTGCCTTTGAAATCCCGCGCATGGTGAACCGCGACAAGGAACTCATCGCCGGCATCGACGAGGACGACCGGCGCCGGCGCATCCCGTTGAAGAACCGCCACAATCTGGTGACGATCCTGCTGTTCGTGGCAACGCAATGGGTCATGCTGTTCGCCACGCTGGCGATCTGGGACCGGGCGCTGAACTACTATACCGAATGGGCTGAAGTCGCACTGTTCGTCGCCGTGCTCCTGACCTCGGCGATCACCATTCCCTTCTACATCTTCGTGGAACGGGCAAGTCTTGGTTTCGGCAGGCTGAAGCCGCAGATGACGACGATCTATGACGTGGCGTTCTGGCGTCATGAACGCCACTGGAAGCTGGCGGATTCGCCGATCGTGCGGCTGTTCGCCGGCACGCCATTCCGGCCGATGATCCTGCGCATGCTGGGCGTCAGGATCGGCAGCCGTGTCTATGACGGCGGCAGCAATCTGACCGAACGCTCGCTGGTGGAGATCGGCGACGACGCCACCCTCAACGAGGGCTGCGTCATCCAGGCCCATTCGCTGGAGGAAGGCGCCTTCAAGTCCGACTTCATCCGCATCGGCAAGGGCTGCACGCTCGGACCCTCCGCCTTTGTCCACTACGGCGTCGTCATGGGCGAAGGCTCGGTGGTCGATGTCGACTCCTTCGTCATGAAGGGCGAAGAGCTGGAGCCCAACTCCATATGGCGCGGCAACCCGGCCAAGCTGCATCGCTTCGTCGAGCCGATCACCGAGTCCTCGGCCAAGGCATCGGCTTGAACACCGAGGACACCCGTCTCGTTGCCGTGACCAGGGCCAACCGCGCCCTGGTCGCGGCCCTGGAACTGGCTCCGGAGCAGAGGGATTTCGTCGCCGGCAATTCGGAGTCCCTCGAAGAAGCCGAAACCGATGAAGACGCGCGGCCGCGCGCCATCATGGCCGGGACCCGTGTCGTCGGTTTCCTGATGTACGATGCGTCGGACAACGAGGCGCTGGTCTACCGCTTCATGATCGACCGCGCCCACCAGGGCAAAGGCTATGGCAAGGCCGCATTGCGCGCCTTGCTCGACGAGATCGGTAATCTCGACCATATCAGGGAGGTTTCGATCTGCTACGAGCCCGAGAACGAGGCCGCGCGCCACCTCTATCGCGGCGCCGGCTTCGTGGAACAAGGCATCGACGAGGACGGAGAAATGATCGCCGTCCTGCCGATGGTCGATCGTTGACGCCGCCCGCTGCGAATTCATCGGAGGAAACGACCCTGCTGGAGGCTATGGCCGCGATCGCGCCGAGCGGTGTCCGGATCGGATGCCGCCTGATCCGCGAAGGCGATGAAGCCCATCTGCTGCCTGGGGAAGCGCATTCCATCCCCGCGCGCCAGCCTGGCATGCGGCGATCCAGCGGCGCGGCCCGCTGGATCGCGCACGGACTGCTGGCGGAGCTTGGCGTCGGCGACGTCGCCATCCTGCGCATGCCGTCCGGCGCGCCGGTCTGGCCCGAGGGAATAATGGGTTCGCTCGCGCACGACGACGACATGGCGGTAGCGGCGGTTGCACCGGTTGGCGATATCGCCTCGCTCGGCATCGACGTCGAGCCCGCGCAGCCTCTCCCGGATGACATTTTGGCGCTCGTGACAACACCCGCGGACCGCACCGACGCAGCCGACCGGCATCTTGCCGGCCGCATCCTTTTTGCCGCCAAGGAAGCCGTCTACAAGGCCGTCTATCCGCTCGATCGCGAGGTGCTGGGCTATGAGGACATCACCGTCGACCTGAACGCAGGCTGCGCGACGACGAAGACAGGCCGCAAGGCCAGGCTCGCCTACTGCGTTGCCCCGCGCGTGGTGGTGCTGGCGTTTGTCGAGAAAGACAGGGGTTAGCGCGCAGTCCTATTCGCCAACGATCTCCGTATACGCCCTCACCTCGCCATCCAGCCCGCGCAGCCGCCAGTTCTCGCCGTCCCGTCCCTCGACATGGCAAGGCCCGATCGGCACCTTGCCGCCGCCTTCCGGCAGGTCGAGCACATAGACGGGGTTGCAGATGCCCGAAAGTCGCGCGCGCAGCGCTTCGGTCAGCGCCTGCCCCTGCGCAATCGTCGTGCGCCGGTGCGCCATGCCGCGCGCGAGGTCGCCATGGTGCAGGTAATAGGGTTTGACGCCGAGGCGATACATCAGCTCGCGGCAGAGCTCCTCCAGCGCCTCGACGCTGTCGTTGACGCCTTTGAGCAGAACGCTCTGGTTGAGCAGCACGAAGCCGGCTTGCCGCAGCGTGCGGCAGGCGGTTTCCGTGGCCTGAGTGATTTCCCGCGCGTGGTTGAAA
>NZ_RZQE01000566.1:0-3372 GCF_004022955.1 Mesorhizobium sp. M7A.F.Ca.US.002.01.1.1
ATGGCAGCAAACCGGGGGTTTTTGCGGAAGACCAGCGTTTTCAGCCTGCCCGCATCGGCTTCAAAGCCTCGCTCCAGCGCAGCAGCTCGTCGAGCATGGTTTTGGCTCCGCCCTGCACCTGTTCGCTGGCGTTGAAAGCGCCATTTTCGTCGAGCAGTTTCTGGTACATCGGCAGCGCGACGCCTTCCGGGATCGGCATGACACCTACCGAGGTCAGCAGCGGCTTCAGCGCTTGCGCCGCGCGCAGGCCGCCGGAGACGCCGCCATAGCTGAAAATGGCGGCTGCCTTGTACTTCCATTCGCGCGAGAGATAGTCGATCGCGTTGACGATCGCCGGCGCCACGAAATAATTGTATTCCGGCGCCACGAAGACGAAGGCATCGGCGGCATCGATCGCCTTGGACCAGGCTTTGGTATGATCGTTCTGGTAGTTGCCAAGCCTTGGATGGTGCGGTTCGTCCAGCACCGGAAGCTTGAACGCATCGATGTCGGTCAGTACAGGCTCGAATTTCCCGTGCTCGCGCGCGAACCTCTCCAGCCACTCGGCAAAAATCGGTCCGGCGCGACCTGGCCGCGTGCTGCCGATGATGATGTTCAACTGGTGCTTCAAGCTGGGCTCCTGCGGTGGCGGTATCCATTGGTGACTGCCACCTAGGGCATGCCGCTCGGGGCAACAAGAAGGCACCTCGCGGTAACCGGTCACATTCCGGAGAGTAGGGCCTTGCCGTTCGGTCACATGGACGCCTGCTTTGCGGCCCACTACATTGGGTCATCAGCGGAGCACAGCATGGACATCCAGCCCGCCCCCTTCATTCCCCCGGCGCCGAAGCCGCGCACGACGCCGCCCTCGACGTTGGAGATGATCCGCATCGTCTACCGCAACCCGCTCGAATTGTGGGGTGAGCATACCTACAACGAGCCGTGGATCTCGGCGAACGGCGTTGGCGGACATCTGATCGTCGCCAATGATCCCGCCCTGATCCGGCATGTGCTGGTCGACAACGCCAGGAACTACAAGATGGCGACGGTGCGCCAGAAGATCCTGCGGCCGATCCTGCGCGACGGCCTGCTCACCGCCGAGGGCGAGGTCTGGAAGCGGTCGCGCAAGGCGATGGCGCCGGTGTTCACGCCGCGCCACATCTTCGGCTTCGCCCAGCCGATGCTGAGGCGCACGCAGGACTTCGTCACCCGTTACGAAGACGGCGGCACGTCTGACATCGCCCATGACATGACGCTGCTCACTTATGACATTCTGGCCGAGACGCTGTTTTCCGGCGAGATATCAGGCGAGCCCGGCAGTTTCGCCAACGAGATCGACCGCCTGTTCGAGACCATGGGTCGCGTCGATCCGCTCGACCTGTTGCGTGCGCCCGACTGGCTGCCGAGGCTGACCCGCATCCGTGGCCGCAAGACCATGGCCTATTTCCGCAAGATCGTCACCGACACGGTCAAGATGCGCGAAGCGAAATTCAAGCGCGATCCCGATGCCGTGCCGCAGGATTTCCTGACACTGCTGCTCAAGGCCGAGGGACCCGACGGACTGACGCGGGCCGAGGTCGAGGACAATATCATCACCTTCATCGGCGCCGGCCATGAGACGACGGCGCGTGCGCTCGGCTGGACGCTCTATTGCCTGGCTGAATCACCGTGGGAGCGCAACCGGGTCGAGCAGGAGATCGACCAGGTGCTGGCGCGCGAGCCCGATCCGACGAAATGGCTCGATGCCATGCCGTTCACGCGCGCGGCTTTCGACGAAGCGCTCAGGCTCTATCCGCCGGCGCCGTCGATCAACCGCGAGCCGATCGAACCGGAAATGTGGAAGGATCTTCATATCCCCAAGCACGCCGCGGTGCTGGTGATGCCTTGGGTCGTGCATCGCCACAGGAAACTGTGGGACCGGCCGGATGCCTTCCTGCCGGAGCGCTTCCACCCGGGAAATCGCGAAAAGATCGACCGCTTCCAGTATCTGCCGTTTGGCGCCGGCCCACGCGTCTGCATCGGCGCCAGCTTCGCCATGCAGGAGGCGATCATCGCGCTGGCGATCATGCTGTCGCGCTTCCGCTTCGACACCACCGCCGAAACGAAACCCTGGCCGGTACAGAAACTGACCACGCAGCCGCAAGGCGGTCTACCGATGCAGGTCACGCCGCGTTAGACATGACACCTTCAGGCAGTTGCGCCGAATTAGGCCGCGGGCTTGCGTTGCTGGAACTGGCCGGCGGCGCGGTAGCGCCAGAGATAGCTGGGCAGGATCGTCGCGATCGACTGCGGCTGGATGCCTAGCCCCGCAAGCGTCCTGTTGGTCTGGTTGGCGGCGTCCGAAACGATGTTGTGCTCGCGCAGCTGCATCACCTGGTCCTTGGTCAGCAGCGGGTTGGGCAGGAGACCGAGGATCGAGGCCTGGATGTTGGCCACCCACCACGGAACCGGCACCAGCAGCCGCTTGCGCTCGATCACGTCGAGCAGCTCTTCCATACACTGCTTGAAGGTGAGCACCTTCGGTCCGCCGAGTTCATAGATCTGGCCGCCATCCACCTTGCCGTCGACCGAGCGCGCCACCGCTTCGGCCACGTCGCCGACATAGACCGGCTGAAACTTGGTCTGGCCGCCGCCGATCAGCGGCAGCACCGGCGAATAGCGCGCCATGTTGGCGAAGCGGTTGAAGAAGCCGTCTTCGGGTCCGAAATTGATCGACGGCCGGAAGATCACGGCGTCCTTGATCGTCTCCAGCACAGCCTTTTCGCCAAGCGCCTTGGTGCGCGCGTAGTCTGATTCGGAGTCCAGATCGGCGCCAAGCGCAGAAATGTGGGTCAGGCCGGCGCCGACCGAGCGCGCGGCCTCGGCCACTGCGCGGGCGCCGAACTCGTGCACGGCGGAGAATTTCTGCCGGCCGCTCTCATGCAGGATGGCGACCAGATTGACGACATGGTCGGCGCCTTGCACGGCGCGGTCTACCGACCAGCGCACGCGCACATTGGCCTGGACCGGCTGGATCTGGCCGACATTGCCGAGCGGCTGCAAATGGCCGGCGAGATCGGGCCGCCGGCAGGCGACCCTGATGCGATAACCGCGCTTGGCCAACGCGCGCACGACATGGCGGCCGACAAAGCCTGACCCGCCAAAGACGACGACGAGCTTTGGGGTCTGCAGGATTTCGGTCATGGCTGGCTCCGGCGCTCGCAGGCTTGGCTGAAGCCGTTTCATAATCCGTTTCGTGCCAAAGGCAAAGGGCGACGCGTCGTCGCTATCAGCCTGTCAGAACGCTTTGCCGATACGGGCGTCGACCGAATGGCGGTTGCCGCCGCGAATGACGAAGAAGAGCAGGATCGCTGCCCACAGCAGCGACTTTTCCGCACCCGAATAGCCTTGGCC
>NZ_RZQE01000567.1:0-3349 GCF_004022955.1 Mesorhizobium sp. M7A.F.Ca.US.002.01.1.1
CCTTACCGGCGAGTTCGAAGCCTTGGTCGTGCCGGCGGAGTCGCCGTTCAAGACGGCCGCTGATTTCGTCGCCGCGCTCAAGGCCGGTCCGACAAAGGTTCCTGTCGCCGGCGGCTCCGCAGGCGGTTCCGATCACATCCTGTTCGGCCTGATTGCCAAGACTGTCGGCGTGCCGGCGACAAACCTGTCCTACGTGCCGTTCGCCGGCGGCGGTGAGGCGTTGTCGGCGCTGCTCGGCAACCAGGTCGCGGCCGGCATCTCCGGCTTTGGCGAGTTTTCCGAGCAGGTCAAGGCGGGCGCGCTGCGGCTGCTCGCCATCTCGGCAGACAAGCGCCAGGACGGCATCGATGCGCCGACGCTGAAGGAGGCCGGCATCGATGTCGAACTGTTCAACTGGCGCGGCGTCTTCGCACCGCCGGGTATTTCCGACGCCGACAAGGCAGCGATGATCACCCTGATCGAGACCATGGCCAAGAGCGACGCGTGGGCGACCGAATGCAAGAACCGCAACTGGACGCCGATCCTGCTCACCGGCGACGACTATGCGAAGTTCGTCACCGAGGATTCAGCCCGCATCGAGGCGATCCTGAAGGATCTCGGGCTCGCCTGATCCATCGTCATAGGGGCGGCGCAGGTCGCCCCTTCTCGCATGAAATGCAAGCCGGCATGACCCTGCGGTGGGGAGCAAGCATGCGGCGCCGGGCATTTTCGCCAACCATACTTGGCCAGCTCTCCTGGGGAGGACAATCATGAGCACCAGCGACCAGCAGCCGGCGCCGTCGCGGCTTGCCGTGCCGGAATTGTTGATAGGCATCGGGCTCCTGGCCTGCGCCGGCGCCGTTGCCTGGCAGACGCTGGCGATCCCGGTGTCGCCGCTCTACTCCAAGGTCGGCCCGACCGTCTTTCCCTACCTTACCATGGTTGGCCTGGTGGTACTTTCGCTGTTGCTCATCCTTGCCGCGCTTCGCGGCGGCTGGCAGCCGGAGGAGGAAAAGGAGACGCCGACCGACTGGAAGGCAATGGGCTTCGTCGTTATCGGCCTGATCGCCAATCTGCTGCTCATCCAACCGCTCGGCTTCACGGCGGCATCCGTCATCATGTTCGTGCTCGTCTGCTACGGCTTCGGCAGCAAGCGTACGCTGCGGGACGTCGTGCTCGGCCTTATCCTGGCGCTGGCCGCCTATTTCGGCTTCGCCAGGGCGCTCGGCGTCAACATCGGTGCCGGTTTCATCGAGAACCAGCTGAACACGGTCATCGATGCGTTCATCACCATGTTGAGGGGCTGACGCCATGGAAACGCTCGGACATCTGGCACATGGCTTCTCGGTCGCCTTCACCCCGGTCAACCTTCTGTGGTGCCTGCTCGGCACCACGCTTGGTACCGCCATCGGTGTGCTGCCCGGTCTTGGGCCGGCGCTGACCATCGCGCTGCTTTTGCCGATCACCTATCAGGTGGCGCCGGAGGCATCCTTCATCCTGTTTGCCGGCATCTATTACGGCGCCATGTACGGCGGCTCGACGACGTCGATCCTGCTCAACACGCCCGGCGAAAGCGCCACCATCGTCACCGCGCTGGAAGGCAACAGGATGGCGCGTTCCGGCCGCGGCGGTGCAGCCCTCGCCACCTCGGCGATCGGCTCGTTCGTCGCCGGCACGATCGGCACGATGGGCGTCGCTTTCCTGGCGCCGGTGGTGGTCAAATTCGCGCTGGCCTTCGGCCCGGCCGAATATTTCTCGCTGATGGTGCTGGCCTTCATCACCGTCTCGGCGGTGCTCGGCTCGTCTTCCGTTCGCGGCCTGACCAGCCTGTTCGCAGGCTTCGTCATCGGCATGATCGGCGTCGACCTGCAGACCGGCCAGCCGCGCTTCACCTTCGGCATGACCGAACTGCTCGACGGCGTCGACGTCATCATCGCCGCCGTTGGCCTGTTTGCCGTCGGCGAGACGCTGTACATGGCCTCGCGCCGCTATGCCGGCAAGGACGAGATCGTGCCGCTGAAGGGCTCGCTCTACATGACGGCGGCCGAGTGGGGACGTTCGTGGAAACCCTGGCTGCGCGGCGCCGCGATCGGCTTCCCGATCGGCGCCATGCCGGCGGGCGGCGCCGAAATCCCGACTTTCCTGTCCTATGCCATCGAAAAGAAGCTGTCGAAGCACAAGCAGGAGTTCGGCACGGTCGGCGCCATCGAAGGCGTTGCCGGCCCCGAGGCCGCCAACAATGCGTCCGCAGCCGGCGTGCTGGTGCCGATGCTGACGCTTGGCCTGCCGACCTCGGCGACGGCGGCGATCATGCTGTCGGCGTTCCAGAGCTACGGCATCAATCCCGGACCACTGCTTTTGACGACCCAGGGCGACCTCGTCTGGGGGCTGATCGCCAGCCTGTTCATCGCCAACGTCATCCTGGTCATCCTCAACCTGCCGCTGATCGGGCTGTGGGTGCGGCTGCTGAAAATCCCGGCGCCGCAGCTCTATGCCGGCATCCTGGTGTTCGCCACGGTCGGCACCTATGGCATTTCGCAATCGCCCATCGACCTCGTCATCCTCTATCTGCTGGGGGCCGCCGGTTTCCTGATGCGGCGGTTCGATTTTCCGACCGCGCCTGTCATCATCGGCATGATCCTTGGGCCGCTCGCCGAAACCCAGTTCCGCCGGGCGATGACCATCTCGAATGGCGACTGGTCCGTGTTCTACACCCACAAACTGTCGCTGACACTGCTGACGCTCGCCTTCATCGGCCTCGCCGGCCCGCATATCTGGGCCTTCATCGAGCATCGTCGTCGGCGCGGACCGGAGCATGTGCCCGGCGATGCCTGATCGATCCATGACGCCATGACAGAACTGCTTTCCGGTATTCGCGTCCTCGACCTGACCAATGTCCTGGCCGGTCCCTACTGTGCCTATCAGCTGGCGCTGCTGGGCGCCGACGTGATCAAGGTCGAGGCGCCGCAAGGCGGCGACCTCGCCCGCCAGCTCGGCGGCTCGCCGAAGCTGAACAGCGCCGGCATGGGCGCCTCGTTCCTGGCTCAGAACGCCGGCAAACGGTCGGTTGTGCTCGACCTCAAGAAGCAAGCCGATCGCGAGCGCTTTTTCGATCTGGTGGCCAGCGCCGACGCACTGGTGGAGAATTTCCGCCCCGGCGTGATGGATCGGCTGGGGCTTGGCTACGAGGCACTGAAGACGGTCCGTCCGGGCCTCGTCTATTGCGCGATATCGGGTTTCGGCCAGACCGGGCCAATGCGCGATAATCCTGCCTATGACCAGATCATCCAGGGCCTGTCTGGGATCATGAGCATCACCGGCACACCGGAAACGGCGCCGCTGCGGGTCGGCTATCCCGTCGCCGATACGC
>NZ_RZQE01000568.1:0-3338 GCF_004022955.1 Mesorhizobium sp. M7A.F.Ca.US.002.01.1.1
TTCTTGTCCATGGCGCAATAATAGGCGGCCACGACCTCTTCCATGAAGGGGATCTGCCGCGCGGCCTTCTTGGCTGTGCGCCAGAATTTCTCGCGCACTTCGCTCTCGTCTGACGGCTTGCCGCCAAAGCCGAAGAAATCAAAACCGGATTGTTGCGCCATCAGTCTCTCCTTGCGGGGCTCATGCGCATCCGGCGCCTGCCCCGCGGGGGAAAATGTGGTGAAACCCGACCCCCGCTACAAGATGCCGGTGCCGATTTGGGCCTGCCGAGGCGATACCAGGCCTCAGGCGCCGGCAAAACGGTTCATTTTCGTGGCCAGATCGATATCGAGCGCAGTCACGCCGCCGGCGTCGTGGGTGTTCAGCGTCACGTCGACGGTCTTGTAGACATTCGACCAGTCGGGATGATGATCCATCGCCTCGGCGGCAAGCGCGACGCGGGTCATGAAGGCGAAAGCCTCGGAGAAATTCGCGAAGGTGAATGTGCGCTTGATGGAGGCGCCGTCTTTCGCCAGCGCCCAGCCGTCGAGGCCCGTCAATGCGGCTTCAGCGGCTTGCCTGCCCAGTTTCTCTCTCGCCATGTCCCTATCCTGTGCTATTCGAAAACGACCCTCACCATAGCGACGGATCGATGAGCGCGAAGCCTATAAATTCCATTCTCTTCGTCTGCCTCGGCAACATCTGCCGGTCGCCGCTGGCGGAAGGTGTCTTCCGCGCCGTTTGGGCCGAGCGCGGGTCGGCCCGGGATATCCTGCTCGATTCGGCGGGAACCAGTGACTGGGAGGCCGGCTCTGCCCCCGATCGACGCGCGATCGCGGTCGCCATGCGGCACGGCGTCGACATTTCCGGGCAGAGGGCGCGCAAGGTCACGCCGCAGGACCTCCACCGTTTCGACCTGATCCTTGGCATGGACCGGTCGAATGTCGCTGACCTGAAGGCGCTGGCGCCGGCGGCCGTGCAGGACCGTATCCATCTGTTCCTGGAATTCGCGCAGGGAAAGGCACGCGACGTGCCGGATCCTTATCATGACGAGGCAGAAGCCTTCGCTTCCGCCTATCGCATGATCCGCGAGGCGTCGGAGGCGCTGGCGACAAGGCTGGAGGCGCGGGCGTCCGTGCCTGACAGCGGCCAGGCTTCCTCGACGATGTAGGGTCCGCCGCCGACCGAATCGCGCGACGACATCAAAACGAAACGGCCGATGCGGAACGGCAGCGTCGAGAAATTGCCGCGCGCCGACAGATATTGGGCAACGTCCAGCGGGGTCGAATTGCGCAAGCGCGCCAGCGTCACATGCGGCATGAATTTGCGCGGGTCGGCCGGGATGCCGAGCCGCTGGCAGATGCGGTCGACCTCACCTTGAAGGGCGGCCAGATCGGGCGAGGCGGAAGCGCCCGCCCACACCGCATGCGGCTTCTTCTGGCCGAAAGCGCCGACGCCGGTCAGCGCCAGCGAGAAAGAAGGGCGGTGGACGCGGTCGAGCGCGTTGGCGATCTCGTCGGCGACATGGCCGGGAACATCGCCGATGAAGCGCAGCGTCAGATGGTAGTTTTCGACGTCGATCCAGCGAGCTCCCGGCAAGCCGCCCCGCAGCAGGGACAGCGAAAGGGCAGCGTCACGCGGAATTTCGAGGGCGGTGAAAAGACGCGGCATGAAGAGCCTCCCTTCCTCGAATCGAACTGTCACCCATAGCGAATCATCGATAGTCAAACGGAGCAAGAGGTTTGTTGGCCACAGTCCCTGTTAAAAGCTCGCCGGGCGGAAACAGTTCCAACCCGCTAGGAATCGCCCGGCACCGCCGCGATCACCTTCTCGACCGCGGGCAGGATGCGTTCGACCATCTGGTCGACGCCTCGTGCGCTCGGATGCAGGCCGTCCTCGAGCTGCATGCCGGGCTGGCCGGCGACGCCGTCGAGAAAGAACGGGTAGAGCGCGACGTCGTATTTCTTCGCCAGGTCCGGGAAAATGGCGTCGAAGGCGCTCTGGTAGTCGGGACCGAGATTGGGTGCGGCGCGCATGCCGGCCAGAAGCACGGCAATCTTGCGCTGCTTCAGCTTGCTCAGCATCTCGTCGAGGTTCTTTTTGGTGATGTCGGGCGAGACGCCGCGCAGCATGTCGTTGGCGCCGAGTTCGAGGATGACCAGCTGCGTGCCGTCCGGCACCGACCAGTCAAGCCGCGCCAGGCCGCCGCTCGTCGTGTCGCCGGAGACGCCGGCATTGGCGACGGTCACGTCGTGGCCTTTGGCGCCAAGCGCTGCCTGCAGCCTGTCGGTAAAGCCCTGGTCGGGTCCAAGGCCATAGCCCGCCATCAGGCTGTCACCGAAGCCGACGATCTTGAACGGCTCGGCACGCGCCGACGACATGACGCCGCAAATGGCGAGGAAAACCACGAAGCCTGCGGCAATACTGCGTTTGAAAGACATGCGGCAGGCCCCATATGAGCTAGGAATTCTCCAGTCGACGGCTTCCGGCAAGCAGAGCCTTCATTCCCAGATATAGGACGATTTCATTTTGACAGAAGCCGTCATCGCGCTGAAAGACGTGTCCCTGACCCTTGGCGAGGGCGCTTCATCGGTCCATGTGCTGAAGGGGGTGAGCCTCGACGTGGCGACCGGCGAGGCGACCGGCATCGTCGGACCTTCGGGTTCCGGCAAGTCGACCTTGCTGATGGTCCTGGCAGGCCTGGAAAGGGTCGATTCGGGTACGGTCCGAATCGCCGGCGAGCTGCTCAACGGCAAAAGCGAGGACCAGATTGCTTCGTTTCGTGGCCGAAACATTGGCATCGTGTTCCAGTCCTTCCATCTCATTCCCAACATGACGGCGCTCGAAAATGTCGCGGTGCCGCTGGAACTGGCCGGCCATTCCGATCCGTTCGCGGTGGCGGCGCGCGAGCTGGCGGCGGTTGGCCTCAGCGACCGCGTCACCCACTATCCCGGCGAATTGTCGGGCGGCGAGCAGCAGCGCGTGGCGATCGCCCGCGCATTGGCGCCGTCGCCGCGCATCCTGATCGCCGACGAGCCGACCGGCAATCTGGACCAGGCGACCGGGCGGCAGGTCGCCGACCTCCTGTTTGCGAAGGCGGCCGAGCGCGGCATGACGCTGGTGCTGGTGACGCATGATCCGGCGCTCGCGGCACGCTGTTCGCGCCAGGTTTCGATGCACTCGGGCCGGATCGAGGCACCGGCGCCGGTCAAGGTGACGGCCTGATGCCGCTGTCCCGGACGTTGAGGCTCGCTGTCCGCTTCTCGCTGCGCGAGATGCGCGGCGGCCTGTCCGGTTTCCTGATCTTCCTCGCCTGCATCGCGCTCGGCGTCGCGGCCATCGGCGGCGTCAACTCGGTG
>NZ_RZQE01000569.1:0-3331 GCF_004022955.1 Mesorhizobium sp. M7A.F.Ca.US.002.01.1.1
ACGGCCGCCGGTCAGTCAATTTGCCTTCGCCGAGCTCTCCCGCCACCGACGCGATCATCGAGACTTCGAGCAATTCCTTCGGCGCCAGCGGCGGCAGGATCGACGGCAGCCGCTGCGCCAGCATCAATTTGCCCGAGCCCGGCGGCCCGATCATCAGAAGATCGTGCCACATTCTCCAGCATGGGGCTCGAATGGGTTGCGAACCCGGGAGAGAGGGTGCGCCGTTGGTGGCGTATGCGGCCTACTTTCCACTGCTGGAGGCCCTGACGGTTGACCCCATCGGCCATATGGAACACACTGCCGGCCTCGAAACGGGGCAGCGAAATGGGTGGTCCCGGGACGGAATCAGCCATCATCGATCGGATTTACGAGGCGGCTTTCCTGCCGGACGAATGGCCGAAGGCCTTGGGCGCGATCAGCGCCCTGTCCGGCTCGGCCGCCGGCACCATCTTCCTCTTCGGCGACGACATGCCGGTGCGTGGTCGTAGCGAGGAGATCGTGCGACCGCTGTTCGACGAGTTCGTCGCCAGCGATGCGTGGAAGGTCTCCGACTCGGTGCAGCGCACATACACGCTCAGGCCGTCTGAATTCATCGTCGTCGACGACTTGATGAGCGCCGGAGAGATCGAGCGCGATCCGGTGCGCCGCAAGCTCAGGGCCTTTGGCATCGGCCGGCATATCTGCGCGGTCGTGCCGATGCCGACGGGCGAACTGGTCACCTTTGTGTTCCAGCGCTGGCTGAAGGACGGCGCCTGCGACCTGGCCTCGCTCGCCCTGCTGAACTCGTTTCGCCCGCACCTTGCCCGCGCCGGCCTCATCGCCGCGCGGCTCGGCCTGGAAGCGGCTCGCGAAACCGTCACCGCGCTCGAAGCCATCGGTCTGCCGGCCGCGATCATGACCGGGGCCGGCCGCGTGCTGGCGGCCAACCGGTTTCTGGAGGCGATGTCGGACATCTTCCTGTCCGCCTCGCATGGCGGCCTGGCCATCGCCCATGCGCCCGCCAATGCGCTTCTGCAGGAGGCTATCACGGGGAACCGGGCCGATGCCGTCGTGCGCTCGTTCCCGGTGCCGGCAAGCCAGGGGCAGCGGGCCATGGTCGTCCATGTACTGCCGCTGCGCCGCACGGCACGCGACCTGTTTTCCGGCGCGGAGCTGCTTGTCGCCGCGACGGTGCCGTCGCCCGGCGCTTTTGTCCCGTCCGCCGGCATCCTGATGGGCCTGTTCGACCTAACGCCAGCCGAGGCGCGGCTGGCGACGAACCTGAACGCGGGCCAATCGCTCGGGGTTGCGGCGGCGGCGAGCGGGATCACGGTCAAGTCGGCCCGCACCTATCTCGAGCGCATCTTCCGCAAGACCGGCACACATCAGCAAAGCGAGCTCGTCGCGCTGCTCAAGACCGTCCACCCGTTCCCTGCTCATTGAAGACCTTCGACCCAGGGCCGAATGCTGTTGCAGCGTACAACTGGCGGGCGAGCACCGGCAACGCGCGCGGCATGTGGCAACGCTGCAACAGAAGGGGCCGGATCGTACGCATTGGCCGGCGAAATCCGACCGATAGTCGTCATGTGACGACTGTTCATCCCCCCGCATCCCCCGACATTCTTTCCGCGAAGCCGATCGAATCGGCGGAGGGGTTGCATGGTGGACCGTCTGTTCAGGCTCGCGGCGTTGGCCGCGATGGTGTCGTTGGCGCTGGTGGGGGCGGCGGCGGCGCAATCGGTCTGTGTCGCGGTTAGCGGGGCTCCACCGAGCCCGAGCGGGACTGCACTAGGTGCAGACTCGCTCGCCTGCGGGGTGGGCGCTGTGGCCAGAGGCGGCGGAACATCGATCGGCACTGGTACGGGAAACTTTTCGGGTGTGGGCAATGAAAATAATGTAGCCGTCGGCAACGGTGCTGGCGTCAGCGTGTACGGCAGCGGCAATGCCGCCTTCGGTTACTTGGCGGGCAACGCCGTAGCCGGGGGCAGCGACGGAGCGGGCGGCCTCCGCGATGGAAACGATAACATCGCCATCGGAAGCCAAGCAGGCTCCATCGTGACTGGCAGCAACAACATCGCTAGCGGCATCCGGGCCGGGCGGGAGGTGACTGGTAGTAACAACATCGCTACCGGCTTTCAGGCCGGGGGGGACGTATCGGGCCATCAGAACATCGCCAGCGGCAGCAATGCCGGGGGGGCCGTAAGGGGCGATTATAACATCGCCAGCGGCAACAACGCCGGCGCATTCGTGACGGGCAACTACAACATCGCCAGCGGCGCCTTCGCCGGCGACACTGTGATTGGCGACTACAACGTCGCCATTGGCGACTCCTCCGGCCTATATGTGACGGGGAGCAACAACATCGCGTTCGGCCGGAATGCCGGCGGCGGAATTTCCGGCGCGCCCCTGACGATGAACGATTCGATCTCGATCGGCTCCGACAGCGCGGCGGGTTTCGACAATTCGGTGGCCATCGGCGCCGGCGTGAAGACCACGCGGGCCGGCCAGGTGGCGATCGGCGACGGCGCCGCCACCTACACATTCGCCGGCGTCAACAGCGCCGCCAGCAAGGCTGCGCAGAGCGGCCCGACCTACCTGCTCACCAGCGATGGCGCCGGCAATCTCGCCACATCGCGCATCGACATCGGTCAGATCGCCGGGCTGGACAACCGTGTCAGCACGCTCGAAAATGGTTTTAGCGACCTCAACGGCCGCATCGATTGAGGGCACTGCCATGGCGCTCGCCATGGCCGGCGGCAGCCTGCCGGCCGACAAGAATTTCGCCGTCTCGATCAATTGGGGCACGTTCGAGGGCCAGAATGCCTTTGCCGGCACCGCCCATGCCCGGCTCACCGACAACCTCTTCATCAATGGCGGCGTCGGCGTCGGCGCCAGCGATCACACGGTCGGCGGCCGCGCTGGCCTGATGCTGGCGTGGTAGGCGGCCGATGTGCATTCAGGAGTTTCGCCGGCAAACCGGGCGAAAGGCCGTTATTTGACGGCATTGTGCCGTCCGTTCGCCGACAACCGTCGGGGCGCCGCGGCTCGGATCGATTCCAGGGAAAGGGCAACATCATGGAACGTTTGATCGGGCTGACGATGGTGACCGCCACGATCACGCTGGCCCTGGCGGCGGCGGCGGCGGCGCAGGCGGTCTGCGGCGTCGCCGCGACGGATGCGGGCCCGTTTACCAGCGGCGGCGGCGCGACGGCGACGGGCGCCGGCTCGCTCGCTTGCGGTCCCCGAGCTGTAGCCGTCAACGGAGGAACTTCGATCGGCGAGGGCGCGGGGGGCAGCAGTCAAGCAGACAACCGGGACAACGCCGCCATTGGCGGGGTCGCTGGCATATTCG
>NZ_RZQE01000056.1:0-20919 GCF_004022955.1 Mesorhizobium sp. M7A.F.Ca.US.002.01.1.1
CCAACACGGACTGCAAACACCAACCAGGAGAACTCAGATGACCAAGATCGCTCTCACCACCGCCGCTATCCTCACTTCCATCAGCGCCGCTTTTGCCGGCAGCGACAAGTTTGGTTCGAACGACGCCAGCCAGCCGGCTGTCACCAGCACCGACGACACGACCACCGCTTCGATTCACAACCCCGATGCGGCCATCCGGAAGCCGGTCACACAGGGCAGCAACCGCGATCTCTTCGGCAGCCGCTGATCCCGATCGCGCTTGCCGCTGATCTCGATCGCCCGACCGACCACCTAAATCCCAACCAGGAGTGCTTCCAATGACCAAGATCGCAATTCTCGGTGCCGGTGGCCGGCTCGGCCGCGTGGTCGCCAAGGCCTTCATCGACGCGGGCTACGAGGTCCGCGCCGTCACCCGCAACGGCAAGGTGCCGGCCGAACTCAAAGGCGCCACGGCCGTTGCCGGTGACGCTCTCGACCGCGAGGCCCTCATCCGCGCCACGCAAGGTGTCGATATCGTCTTCAACGGCCTCAACCCGATCTACACCGACTGGGGCAAATGCCTGCCGATGGCGCAGAATGTCATGGCCGCCTGCCATGCGAACGGCGCACTGCATCTCTTCCCCGGCACCGTTTACAATTACGGCTCGCCGATGCCGGCGGTGATATCGGAAGACACACCCTTCCACCCGACCACGCAAAAGGGCCGCATCCGCTGCGCCATGGAGGAGTTGTTTCGTCGCGAGGCCGACGCGGGCCGCGTCCGCACCATTCTTCTGCGGGCCGGCGATTTCTTCGGCGGCACCGGCAGCGGATTATGGTTCGACCTGATCGTTGCCGCCAAGATCAACAAAGGTATCTACACCGCGCCTGGCCCGGTCGACCTCGTGCATGAATGGGCCTATCTGCCTGACTTCGCTGTGGGCTTCGTCGCGCTGGCGCGCAATCTGGACAAGCTCGGCTTCTATGAAGCGCTGAACTTTCCGGGCCACGCGGTCACCGATCTGCAGATCAAGGCCGCTGCCGAGAAGGCTATTGGTCGTCCGCTCAAGATGACTTCGATGCCCTGGTGGGTGCTGCGCGCTGGCAGCCCGTTCGTGGCGATGTGGCGCGAGATCGTCTCCATGTCCTACCTGCGCTTCGAGCCGCATCAGCTGGCTTCGATACGGCTGGAAGGCATCGTCGGCGAGATCCCGCACACGCCGTTGGATCAGGCGGTTGCTGAGGCTCTTGGCGATATCGGCATTGCCACCGTGAATGGCGTTGCGAAAGCTGCCTGACTTCCGCGATCACGGGCGCCGCCCCTCCGCACACTGAACAATCTCCCACGAGAGGGCGCCTCAGAGCCGTCCCATCAACAGCAACACCATGAGCACCACCAGCACGACGCCGACGATACCCGACGGCCCATAACCCCAGGAGCGCGAATGCGGCCAGGCCGGCACCGCGCCGATGAGGACAAGGATCAGGACGATGATGACGATGGTGGTGATCGGCATGAGAAGCCCTCGCTTCGACGTTTCGCTCAGAGACAATGCAGAGGCCGCCCGGTTGTTCCGGGCGGCCTCTGCGGTCAAATCGGCGATGGGGTCTATTCGGCGGCTTTCGGAAAGGCGATTTCCGGTTCGTCGCCTGCTTCCTGGCCAGGCCTGTCGGTCGGCGAAACCGTTCCCTTGCCGCGCCGGAACAGCCGGCGGAAAAACGCATAGAAGCGGCTGTTCTTGCTGCGCGTGAAAATCATCAGCATCGACGGCGTCACCACCAGCGTCAGCAAGGTGGCGAAGGACAGGCCGAAGACGATCGCCGAGGACAGCGAAATCCACCATTGCGTCGACGGCGCGTTGATCGTCGTCTCGTGATGGAAGATTTCCAGCCCAAGGCCGAAGGCGATCGGCAACACGCCGAGGATCGCCGACACCGCCGTCAGCACCACCGGCCGGGCGCGCTCGCGGCAGGTCTGCAGCACCGCGTCCATCTTGTCCCAGCCTTCTTCACGCAGCCGGTCATAGGTGTCGATCAGCACGATGTTGTTGTTCACCACCACGCCGGCCAGAGCGATGACGCCAATGCCCGACATGACGATGCCGAAGGTCTCGCCTGTGATCAGCAGCCCCAGGAACACGCCAACCGTCGCCATGACCACGCAGGACAGCACCATCAGCACGCTGGTGAATTTGTTGAACTGCATCAGCAGCACCAGGAAGATCAGGAAGATCGCCGCCCCGAAGGCCTTGCCAAGGAAGGCGCTGGCCTCGGCGCTGTCTTCGTTCGAGCCGGCCAGCTTCCAACGTATGCCGCTGCCGAGATCCATCCCGGAGACGGCCTTGTTGACCTCCGCCTGCACGGCCGCGACCTGGGCGCCTGCGGCAACGTTTGCCTGGACGACCACCGTGCGCGCGCCGTCGATACGGTTGAGGATACCAACCGTCGGCTCCGGCTTGCGCACGACGAAATTCGAGATCGGCACCGAGCCTTGCGAGGTCTGCACCCTGAGCTCGTCGAGCGTCGACAGCGTGCGCCGGTCTTCCGGCAGACGCAGCCTGATGTCGACGGCGTCGTCGGCGCCGGCAGGCCGGTATTCCGAAAGCTTCAGCCCGTTGGTCACCAGTTGCACCACTGTGCCGACAGCGGTTGGGCTGATGCCATATTGCGCTGCCTTGGCACGGTCGACCTCGAGCGCCCAGTCGACGCCGGGCGGCGGGAGGCCGTCGGAAATGTCGATGACGCCAGGCACCTTGCCGATGCGTGCCGCAACCGCGCGCGCTTTGTCGTCGAGCCCCTTGGGGTCGACGGCCGAAAGCCTGATCTGGATCGGCTTGCCGGTCGGCGGACCGGCCTCCGGCACGCGCACCTCGACATCGACGCCGGGAATGCCGGCCATGACGCCGCGCAAATCGTTCAGGATCTGGTTCGCCGACTTGCGCTCGCGCCAATCTATGAATTCGTACTGGATGACGCCGACGACGTCTTCAGGGACATCCTGGCCGCCGCCTTGTGTCTTGCCGACGCGGGTGTAGACCGACTTGATGCCGGGCCAGCCGAGCATCCTGTTTTCGGCAATCTTGGTCGCCGTATCCATTTCGGCCAGCGAAAGGTTGCCGCGCGCGTGCACGTAGAGCAGGCCGTAGTCGGGCTCGACACTGGGGAAGAATTCGACACCGGCGCCATATTTCGAATAGGCAAAGCCGACGCCGAACAGCAGAGCGACCGTCAGCAAAACCACCGTAATCGGAAACCGCACCGCCTGCTTGACGATCGCCATGTACCAGCCGTCGCGATTATCATCCTCATGATGCTCCGGCGCCTTGGCGAAGATCGCCCCCAGCGTCGGCGCGAACACCAGCGCATAGAGCATCGAGGCCGATAGCGTGACGATCAGGGTGATCGGCATGTACTTCATGAAGTCGCCGATGATGCCCGGCCAGAACAGCAGTGGCGAGAAGGCGGCTATGCGCGTCATCGTCGCGGCAATGACCGGACCGGCCATGCGCTTGGCGGCCAATGCGAAGGCTTCCGCCTTCGGCATGCCTTCGCTCATCCGCCGTTCGGCGAACTCGGTGACGATGATGGCATCGTCGACCAGCATGCCGACAGCCAGGATCAGGCTGAACAGCACGATCATGTTGATCGTGTAGCCCATCATGGCCAGCAGCAGGATGCCGATCAGGAATGACGACGGAATGGCCAGGCCGATCAGCAGCGAGGCACGACCCGACAGCGCGTAGAGGATGACGATGAACACCAGGATGACGGCGATCATGACGTGGTTCTGCAGATCGCCGAGCAACTGGTTGACGAAGACCGACTTGTCCTGCGTGTAGGTGACGTTCATGCCTTGCGGCATCGTCTTGACGTAGGCGTCGGACACCTCCCTCACCTTGGCGAGCGTGTCGATCAGATTGGCGCCGATGCGCTTCTTGACTTCGATGGCGATGGCCGGCTTGCCATTGAGGCGCGTGATCGTCGTGGCATCGGCGAAGGTCGAGCGGATCGTCGCGATGTCCTTGGCCTGCACCACGGCATTGGGGCCGGCGACCACGGGCAAGGCCGCCACGTCCTCGGGCGTCTCGATCAGTGACGGCACCTTGACGGCGTATTTGCCTTCCGAGCCTTCGATATTGCCGGCGGCGACCAGGCTGTTGGAGGCACCGACAGCGCCGATCAGCTGATCGAGTTGCAACCCGTAGGACGACAGTTTCATCGGATCGATGACGACTTCGACAAGATCGTCGCGCGAACCCTGCAACGAGCCCTCCAGGACGCCTGGCACTTCCTCGATACGGTCGCGCAGTTCGCGCGCGGCGGCGGTCAGCACGCGTTCGGGCAATTCGCCCGACAGGGTGACGACGAGGACGGGGAATTCGGAGATGTTGACTTCGGTAACGACCGGCTCTTCGGCCGCCTGCGGCAGGTCGGCCTTGCCGTCCTGCACCTTGGAGCGCGTGTCCTGCAAGGCCGTCGCCAGATTTGTCTGCGGCTGGAACTCGACCAGCACATAGCCGCCGCCCTGGAAGGCGGCCGAGCGCATTTCCTTGAGGCCTTTCAGGCTCTTCAGCTTGCTTTCCATCGGCCGCAGCAGAAGGCGCTCCGAATCCTCAGGCGAAATGCCCTGATAGATCAGGCTGATATACATCATCGGAATCGGAACGTCGGGCTCGGCTTCCTTCGGCGTCGACTGATAGGCGACCCAGCCGGCGAGCAGAAGGAAGACGAGGACCGAAATGGTCAGGCGGGCATTGTTGATTGCGAGTCTGACGATATCCATGGCTAACGCCTGTTCTTGAATTTCACGGGCTGCGTCGCAGCCAAGTGTCCCCGCCCGGGGTCTGTCCGCCGTACCCCATGCTACTGCGTGCCGGCGGTCGCTTCGCCCAGCAGTTTCTGGATGGTTGCCTGGTCGGCTTCGACCGGCTTGACCTCATCGCCTTCCTTCACCAGTTCCTGGCCGGCAACGATGATGCGCGCATCGGCAGGGATGCCGCCAAGCACCAGGCCGGTCGGCGTGTCGTCGACGAGGTCGATGGGGAAGAACGCAACCTTGTTGTCCTTGCCGACCGCACGGATGCCGAGGTCGCCCTTGTCGCCGAGCGTCACCACCGAGCGCGGCAGCAGCACCGCATCGGTCGGCAGCGCGCTAAGTGCGATTTCCGCCGTCATGCCGGCCGGCACGGAGCCGTCGGCATTGGGGACGGCAACCTCGACGCGGAAGGTGCGGGTCGCCGAAGAGGCGTCGCGGCTGATGTAGCGCACGGTGCCTTCGACGGTCTGGCCGCTGACCAGCCGTATGGTGGCCTTGTCCCCGAGTTTCAGGTAGCCGAGATCGCGCTCGCTGACTTCGCCGCGGGCAATCACCGGATCGAGCTTGAGGATGGTTGCCACCTCGCCGCCTTGCATGATGGAACTGCCAAGTTCCACCGGCACCCGGTCGATGACGCCGTCGAAAGGCGCCTTCACCTCGTTGCGGTCGAGTTCGGCCTGTGCCGTTTCCAGTTGCGACTGCGCCGAGGTCAGGTTCGAGCGCGCGGTATCGAGCTGCAGCTTGGGCAGATTGCCGGTCTTCATCAGCCGCAAGGCTGCGTCCAACTCGGCCTGGCGCTGCACCACCAACTGCTTTGCATTGTCGACCATCGAGATCTTTTCTTCCGCCGCAAGCATCAGTACCAGATCCCCCGTCTTGACGTGATCGCCTTGCTTGACAGGCAGCTTGTCGATGACACCGGCGACGCGCGTCGCCAGCACCGCCCGCTTGTCGGCTTCGGTCAGCCCGGAAATGCGGATGGCGCGTGCATAGGTCTTGCGTGGCGGCGTCACCACCGCAACGGTGCGCAGCGGTGCCTTCGGCTCGGCTTCAGCCGTCTTCGGCTTGGCCGCGTCCGGCGCCTTGGCCTGTTCGGCTTCGGCTGCCTTGGCTTTGTTGGCGGCTACGCTGCCGACCGACGAAAACTCGCCTGTCGCCATCCACGCCGCGAAACCGATGAGCACAACAATGGCTGCAAGCTTGTGAAACCTGATTCTCGGCATCGTCGTTGTTTTCCACTGCGGGTTCGGCCAGCGTCCTCATAACGCGGGCGCGTCGCCGATATGGGTGCGCGCCAAGCCGTGTTCAATTTGCCGTGATCGGCGAAGCGCGCTTCTACATCAAAGTTGCACCGCAATATAGTCTGAAAGTTGCAAGATCATTGCCCCGGCGGACAAGATGCGCCCGCCGCGGCCCAGTCTTCGATCGCTTGATAGGTCGCTTCGGCAGAGCCCGGAGCCGGTTCACGATCCGGCCCCGGCGCCCAGCCCCAGGCGACCAATCTGTCGTCGCGAACATGCAGCGCGATGTCCTTCAAGCTGCGGTTGCCATTGCGCAGGGGATCCTTGATCTGGGCGCAGATTTCGGCCGAGGATTTGCCGAACCAGGCCATCTCGGCCGGCGCCAGATGCCAGTTCTCGGCCCCGGGTGGCCCGTGCAATGCCTTGGAATTGCTGGAGAAATGGCAAGTCGTGCAGCGCAGGCCCGGATTGCCGAAGCCCGACCCGTTAGCACCGCGCTGGACATTGAAGGCGTGAACGCGCGTACCGCGATAGTGCGCACCCGACCATCGCGGCCGGTCGTCCGCGACATGACAGTCGGCGCAGCGCGGATGCGAGAACACCGCATAGACCTTGTCCCATTCGGACAGGCCTTTCGCCGCGTCGACGGTCGCCGGCGCCGGCGTCTGGCTCTCTTGCGCAATCGCAAACGGCGCTGCGAGCACGAGCATGGCAGCAGGCGTCAGCATGATGAGGAGCTTCTTCATGCGAAGGCCACCGTTTTCGACAGCGGCAGCGTGCGGATGCGCTTTCCGGTGAGCGCGAAGATGGCGTTGGCGAGTGCTGGAGCCGCCGGCGGTGTGCCGATCTCGCCGACGCCGCCCATCTTGTGGAAATTTTCCAGGATGGCGACTTCGAAGACCGGGCACTGGAAGATCCGCATGGCATCGAAATCGTGGAAGTTCGACTGTTCGACCATGCCGTCGGCGAAGGTGATTTCCTGACCCATCGCTGCCGAAAGGCCGTAGATGGCGGCGGAAATCAACTGCGCCTCGATGATGCCGGGATCGAGCGCGGTGCCGACATCGGCGGCGATCCACACCTTCTCGATGCGGATGCCGGCCGGCGTGTCCGCCACCTGAACGATCTCGCCGACCCAACTGCCGAAGGACAGCGTGAAGGCCATGCCCTTGGCCTTGCCGGCGGGCAGCGCCTCGCCCCATTTCGCCATCGCGGCGACTTTCTCGACCACCTTCACCGCCGAGGGATAGGCGGCCATCAGTCTCTTGCGCATCTCGACCGGATCGATTTTTCCGGCGACCGCGATCTCGTCCATGAAGCCCTCATGGAAGAAGCCGTTGACCGAACTGCCGACCGAACGCCAGGAGCCGACAGGGATGGAGACCGGCGCCGCGATACCCCTGACCCGGTAATTCGGGATGGTGTAGGGCTGGTCATAGGCGCCGTCGACAATGGTCTTGTCGGGACCGAGCGGCGATACCGAGGGGAACAGCCGGCGCAGCGTACCGGCAATCACCGATGGCGAGGCCATCTTCATGTCGACCGCGATCGGCATGCCATCGTCACCGAGCCGCGCCTGGAACTTGCCTATTGCGGCCGGTCGATAGGCGTCGTGGCGCATGTCTTCTTCACGCGTCCAGGTCACCTTGATCGGGCGTCCGCCCGTCTCCTTCGCCATCAGCGCGGCACACAGCGCGTAGTCCATCTCGACGCGCCGGCCGAAACCGCCGCCCATGAAGGTGGTGTGCACATTGATCTTGTCCTGCTCGATGCCGACCGCGTTGGCGCAAAGCTGCCGCACCAGGGTCGGCGCCTGGTTGCCGCACCAGATGTCGAGCGCACCGTCCCTGAACTGTGCCGTGGCGTTCATCGGCTCCATCGTCGCATGCGCCAGATAGGGCACGGCATAGTCTGCCTCGATGATGCTTTCGCGCGGCGCGTCGGCAAAGGCGGTTTCGACATCGCCATTGTCGCGCATCACCGACCCCTTGGTGGCAAGCGCCTGCTTCAGCACATCTGAAATGGCGGCGCTGCTGAGCGGATATTCAGGATCGGACCACTGGGCGTCGATCGCCTCGGCCGCCTTGAATGCTGCCCATGTATTATTCGCGATGATACCGAAGCCATGGCCGTAATTCGTCTCGAGCGGCACGATCTTGATCACCCCAGGCATTTTCTCGGCTTTGGAGAGGTCCGCCTTGACCGGCTTCGACCAGAAGCGCGGGCTCATCTTGACCGTGCCGTAGACCATCTCCGGCAGCCGGACATCGATGCCGAAGATCGGCGCCCCGGTGAGCTTTGCCAGCATGTCGATGCGCTTCTGCGGCTTTCCCAGCAGCTTCCAGTCGGCCCGGTCCTTGAGCCTGACTTCGGCCGGCCGCGCCATCGCGGCGGCAGCCGCGGCGACCGCGCCGTAGGTCAGCGATTTGCCCGACGCCTTGTGCAGGATCGAACCGTCGGCCGTTTCCAGATCGGCCGCCGCGACACCCAGTTTTTGCGCTGCCGCTGCGACCAGCATCTGCCGGGCAGCGGCACCCGCTTGCCGCATCTTGTCAAAACCGTCGCGTGTCGAAGCCGAACCGCCGGTGCCCTGCAGGGCAAGGAATTTGCCGACCACACCGAGACCGGAACGCACCGCCTGCGCGGTCAGGCTTTCATCGAAGAAGGCGAACGGACCGCCCTCCTCGAGGATCGCGGCGTTGTAATAGGCATGGGATGCCGGTCCATGCTCGACCATGACCCGGTCGAGCCCGACGTCGAGTTCCTCTGCGACCATGGCCGCAAGCGTCGTCGAGATGCCTTGCCCCATCTCGGCGCGCGGCGCGACGATGGTGATGGTGTTGTCGGCGCCGATTTTCACATAAGGGTTGAACGTCGCCTCGCCCTTGCCAAGCTCGGCCTCGAGCGGGTTCGGGAACGGCTTGCGATAGTAGTAATAGCCGACGGCAACGCCGCCAGCGACAGCGGCAGCGCCAATCAGAAACGTGCGGCGGGCGATCTTTCCGACCCTGGCCATGGTCAGAGCCCCGCCGTCTTGAGCGCTGCGGCCTTTTTGATGGCCGAGCGGATTTTGGGATAGGTGCCGCAGCGGCAGAGATTGCCGCCCATGGCGTTGTCGATGTCGGCATCGCTTGGGTCGGCGACTTCATCGAGCAGCGCCACCGCGCTCATGATCTGGCCGGCCTGGCAGTAGCCGCATTGCGCGACCTGTTCCTCCAGCCATGCCTGCTGCACCGGATGCAGTCCGCCTGCCGTGCCGATGCCTTCAATAGTCGTGACAGCGCCGCTGACCTGCCCAACTGGGAGTGAGCAGGAACGCGCCGGCTGACCGTCGACATGCACGGTGCAGGCGCCGCACGCGGCGATGCCGCAGCCGAATTTTGGCCCTGTCTTGCCAATGAGATCGCGCAGTGCCCACAGCAGCGGCATGTCCGGATCGGCGTCGATATCGAATGACTGACCGTCGACGGTGAGGCGCATGGGGATACCCTTTGTTGTCGTCCACTGCCAAGGGCGAAGCGGCCTCCCGGCCGTTTCGCTCCGATACAGATTGACAAATTTCGTCATTTTGTCAATTAGGATTTTGCAGGATAGAATTGCTCGATGAACCAGATCGAAGACATCGCCACCGCCGATCCCAAACGCGCCCGTATTCTGGATGGCGCGATGAAGGTGTTTTTGGCCTATGGCTTCTCGCGCACCACCATGGACGACATCGCCCGTGCCGCCGACATGTCGCGCCCGGCGCTCTATCTCCTGTTCAAGAACAAGACCGACATTTTCCGCGCCATCGCCATGATGATCCTGTCGCGCTCGGTCGAGGCGGCAAGGTTTGCCCTATCCGGCGACGGCCCTTTCACCGAGCGCATGATGCGAGCCATCGATGAGGCCTTTATCTCGATGATGAGCGCGGTCGTTGCCTCGCCGCACGGCGCCGAATTGCTGGACATGAAATCGAGCCTTGGCGATCTGGTGGGCTGCTGGCGCGGCGGGCTTGGCCAACACATCGGCGCCGCGATAGAGGGCGAGGCAGCCAGGAACGGCGTCGATCTGGCGGCCAGGGGCCTGTCGGCGCAACTGCTTGCCGACATGCTGCTCGACGGGCTGGAAGGCATGAAGGCGCGGATCAGAGATCCGGAGGGGCAGCGGCAGGCAGCCGCTGCCCTGATCAGGGTGATCGACCTGACCTTGAAAGCATGATTGCGGACCAATCGATGCACATCGATTGGTCGCTCAGGCGCGCCGGCGCTCCGCCTCCGGGTTCTTGCGCGCCGCAAGAAATTCCTTGACCCGCCGGCCGGGTGCCGGACCGCGCACCGGCTTGTAGCCGTCATCCAGTTCGCCGGAGAGATCGAGCGTCGGTCGCTTGCCGACGGCGTCGTAATTCTCTTCCAGCCAGTCGCTGGCGGCGGTGCGGCCGAGATCTCTGAGGTAGGTCAGAAACGCCCATTCGGCGTTGACCTTCGAGGACGCCGACAGGTCCTTGAACGCCTCGTCGGCATCGATGCGGTGCATGCGGATGTCGCGGTACTCGCCATGTGGCAGACGGCCGGCGGCGATCAGCTCCTTGACGAAGGCAATCGAGCGGAATTCGCGCAGCAGCCCGGCGTTGAAGGTGATCTCGTCGATGCGGTTCTGGATCTCGTTGGCGCTTCTTGGTGTTCCCTCGCGCACCACCGGATTGATCTGCACCAGAAGCACGTCCTCGGTCGCAGCCGTCTTGAAGAACGGATAAAGCGCCGGATTGCCGCCATAGCCGCCATCCCAATAGGGCACGCCCTTGATCTCGACGGCGCGGAACAATTGCGGCAGGCAGGCCGAGGCCATCACCGTATCGAGGTCGATCTCCCCGTCGGAAAAGACGCGCAACTGTCCGGTCTCGACATTGGTCGCCGAGATGAACAGTTCCATCGACTTGCAGGCGCGGACGTTCTCGAAATCGATCTCCTGCTGCACCACGTCGCGCAGCGGATTGAGGCCGAGTGGGTTGGCGACATAGGGCGAGAACACCCGCGACATGGTATCGAAGAAGAGATAGCCGGGCGTGTTCTCGATCGACCAGTTGCCCCAGGCGACGTCCCACGGCATGCGCTGCACCGGGCTGAACCGCCCCTTGGCCGCCACCGCGCGCCAGAAATCGTCAAGTTTTTGCCGCGCGCCTTCGACTCCGCCGCGCACATATCCGTCGGCCAGCGCCACCGCGTTCATGGCTCCGGCGCTGGTGCCGGACACTGCTGATATCTCCAGCCGTCCGTCCTCCAGCACCCGGTCGAGCACACCCCAGGAAAAGGCCCCGTGCGAGCCGCCGCCCTGAAGCGCTACGTTGATCTTCTTCGTCTCCTCCGCCTTGCCGTTCTTGGTCATGGCGTCGTCCTTGATCTGTCCCTTTGGGTGGATGAGAGAGTTTTGCGCCTCACGCGGCGGTCCAGCCGCCGTCGACCGAGAGATGCGTGCCGTTGACCTGCGCCGCCGCGTCCGAGCACAGGAACACCGCCGCTGCCGCGATCTGCTCCACCGTGACGAATTCCTTGGTCGGCTGCTTGTCCAGCATGACCTCACGGATGACGGTCTCGCGGTCCATCTGATGGGCTTTCATCTGGTCGGGGATCTGCGCCTCGACCAGCGGCGTCAGCACATAGCCGGGGCAGATGGCGTTGCAGGTGATTTTTTCGCGCGCCAGTTCGAGCGCAACGGTTTTGGTCAATCCCATGATGCCGTGCTTGGCCGAGACATAGGCCGATTTGAACGGCGACGCGACCAGGCCATGCGCCGAGGCGATGTTGACGATCCGGCCGCCGCCGGCCTTTTTCATCAGCGGGATGGCGGCCGCGATGGTGTGGAACGCCGACGACAGGTTGATGGCAATGATGGCGTCCCATTTCTCGATCGGGAACTCTTCCACCGGCGCGACATGCTGGATGCCTGCATTGTTGACGAGAATATCGACCGAACCGAATGTCTCGGCCGCCTTGGCGATCAGCGCCCGGCATTCGGCCGGCTTCGACATGTCGGCCTTGATATAGGCCGTCTTCACCTTGTGCTGTCTGGCGATCGCGTCAGCGATGGCGTGGTCGGCAGCCGTGTCGGAGAAGGAGTTGACGACGACATTATGGCCTTCGGCCGCCAGCGCCTGGGCGATGGCCAGGCCAATGCCCGATGTGGAGCCGGTGATGACTGCGGTTTTTCTGGCGGCCAAGGTCGAAATCCTCTGATTGCGGCAAGAGCGATCTTATGTTGCAGTGCAGCATATATGCTCAATGCGACGCAATAACAGCGGCCAGAATTTTTCGACGAGATGAAATTTTCGTCATGAGCGGCCACACGGCCGCTCACCAGGAGGATCCTGATCGGATCGGTGTCGCTCGCCAGGCGCCGAAAGAACCTCAGGCGACCAGGTCCGGCACCGGCCCGATATAGCGCGACTGCGGTCGGATCAGCCGTCCAGTCGTCTGCTGTTCACGCGCATGCGCGATCCAGCCGGCCACGCGCCCGGCGGCAAAGACATTGCTAAAAGCTTGCGGCGGAAAGCCCGCCGCTTGCAGCACCAGCGCGGTGTAGAACTCGACATTGGTCTGCAGCGAACGCTGCGGCTTTGCGATCCTAAGCACCTCGAGCGCCGTTTGCTCGACGGTCTCCGCAAAGGCCAGCCGGCGACCGGTTTCGCCCTCGCCGCCGAGTTGCCGCACCACGGCCTTCAGCACATCGGCGCGCGGATCGCGCACACGGTAGATGCGATGGCCGAACCCCATGATGCGCCTGCCCTGCGCGATCTCGTTGCGCAGCCAGCCGGCGGCATCGCCATGCGCCTGGATCGCATCCAGCATCTCGATGACGGGGCCAGGCGCGCCACCATGCAGCGGCCCTTTGAGCGCGCCAAGCCCGGCCAGCAGGGACGATGTCAGGCCGGCCTGCGTGGAGGCGACCACGCGCGTCGCAAAGGTCGATGCGTTGAGGCCATGGTCGCAGACGGTCACCAGATAGGTGTCGAGCGCTTTTGTGAGCGCCTGCGAGGCGACGCGGCCGCTCAGCATCCTCAGCATGTCGGCGGCATGATCGGCGCGGCTGTCCGGCGCGATCGGCTGCTCGCCGCGCCGCAGGCGCAGCAGCGCCGGCGTCAGCACGGCGGGCGCCGCGATCAGCAGCAAGGCGTCGGTCAAGGTCTCGCCATCCGGCAGCTGCGCCATGCCGGCGCGCATGGCGCTGTAGACATCGAGCGGCGCCAGCAAAGGCAGCGAGGGCAAGAGCCGTTCGAACACGTCCGCACTCGCCTGTCCCAGCGCCCGCGACAGTTGCGCATCATCGGGAAGGTCGTTGAAGAAGCCGTCGAGCAGCAGCCTAACCACCTGGGCATAGTTCCAACGGCCGGCCAGTTCCGGCAGCGAATGACCTCGGATCGTCAGACGGCCGCCAAGACCATCCACATCGGAAAGCACGGTTTCCGCCGCCACCACATCATCGAGCCCATTCGCCATGGCCTGTCTCCTTGAAGCATTTCCGGATCGGAGATAGAGATGGGCAACGTTTCCATCAATCTTGATCAATAGAATCAATATCAGGGCTCGATATGTCCGAGTGGTTGTCCCGGGAAGAGGCGCTGGAGAGACTCAAGGTGCGGGCGCAGACGCTGTACGCCTATGTCAGCCGTGGGCGCATCGGCATGCGGCCCGACCGCGCCGATCCGCGCCGCAGCCAGTACCGCGCCGACGATATCGCCGCACTGGCGACCCGCCGGGCGCGCGGCCGCAGCCCGTCAGTCATCGCCGAAAGCGCCATCGCCTGGGGCGAGCCCTCGATCGTAACGGCGATTTCGACCGTCTCGCACGGTCGGCTCATCTATCGCGGGCAGGACGCCGCAGTGCTCTCCGGGCACGCCACACTGGAAGAAGCCGCCGCCGTTCTCTGGGCTCTGCCGAAACCAGTGGCTTTCGAAGCAGCGTCGCCGGACGCACCCCATCAAGCTGGCCGAGCCTCGGCCTTTGCGCAACTTGCCGTGCTTGCCGGTCAGGGGCGCCCGTCGCTCGGGCGCAGCGCCGCCTCGCTGCATGCCGATGCCGCGCACGCGGTCGGCGTGCTGGCCGCCGCGCTGGGCGCACCGGCGGGGTCAAATCCCGTCCATCAGCGGCTTGCGCAGGACTGGTCGGTGGATGCCGGCCGCGCCGATGCGATCCGCCGTGCGCTTGTCCTGCTTGCCGATCATGAACTGAATGCGTCGACCTTCGCCGCGCGCGTCGCAGCCTCGACCGGCGCGCCGCTGGCCGCTTGCCTGCTGGCAGGGCTCGCGACGCTGTCAGGCCCGCGCCATGGCGGCGCCGGCGAGGCGGTGATGCAACTGGCCGAGGATGCGGCGCGGCATGGCGCCGATGCGACGATCCGGCGCTGGCTCAGCCATGACCGGCCGCTGCCGGGGTTCGGTCATCAACTCTATCCTGACGGCGATCCCCGCGGGGCGGCGCTGCTGTCGGTGATCGAGGTTGACGGCACACTATCGTCGCTGCGCGACGCTGCCTTTGCGGCGACCGGCGCGCTTCCCAACATCGACTTTGGGCTGGCCGCGCTGACGCGCAGCCTAGGCTTGCCGCGCGATGCACCGTTCCGCCTGTTCGCGCTCGCACGCAGCGTCGGCTGGGCCGCGCACACGGTCGAACAGATAACAAGCGGAAGTGTCATCCGGCCGCGCGGCCGCTATGAGGGCGTGCTGGTGTAAGGCCGCAAGAACGCCAGGCGCTCAGGACATCGTGTCGAGCTTGCGCTGCATGGCCGCGATCTGGTCCTTCAGTTCCTGAAGATCGTCGGGCTTGTCAGGCGTTTCCTTCCTGGCCGGCTCGGGCGACGTCGCAGCGGCTGGCGCGGAGCCAGCGGGCGGGAACGGCGTGAACAGCCGCATCGCATTCTGGAACATTTCCATGTTGCGGCGCGTCTGTTCCTCCAGCGCCTTGATCGGCGTGGTGATCTTCATCATGTCGAGCGGCGACTTGCCGAGCGCCCCCTTCATCTGCTCGCGAAAACGCTCCTGCTCCTTGGAAAAGGCAAGCATCGACTGTTCGAGGAAGCTCGGGACGATCATCTGCATCTGGTCACCGTAATAAGCGATGAGCTGGCGCAGGAACGGGATCGGCAGCATGTTCTGCCCGTCCTTGTTCTCCAGTTCGAAGATGATCTGGGTCAACACCGGATGCGTGATGTCGTCGCCGGTCTTGGCGTCCTGGACGGTGAACTCCTCGCCCTTCTTGACCATCTCGGCGAGGTCCTCGAGCGTCACATAGGTGCTGGTGCCGGTGTTGTAGAGGCGGCGATTGGCGTATTTCTTGATGATGATCGGATCGTCTTTAGCGGCCATCTACATCCTCCCGGGGACACCGGCGCGCCTCTGAGTAAGCCGCCGATAACGATTGTGCCTTTTTTGAGGATATGCGCAAAAGCCTCACAATTCCAAGCAGTTTGTGCAGTGCGGGATCACTAAATGCTGCATGGCAGGCAAAATATGCTGCGCAGCAATGGACGAATGGCCGCCATGGCAAGGCATGGCCTGCTTGCGGCGCATGGGCGCCATGCCCATTTCCGGTTTGACTTGGGGTTGGGAAAGGGCAAGAAAAGTCCCCAACGACAGAGCAACACCCTTGAAGTCTGGAGAAGAAAATGTCCGCTTCCATCGTCATTGCCAGTGCGGCGCGCACGCCGGTCGGCTCCTTCAACGGCGCTTTCGCCGCCACCCCGGCGCATGAGCTCGGCGCCGTCGTCATCACGGAATTGCTGTCGCGTGCCGGCGTCGAACCAGGCGAGGTCGACGAGGTCATCCTCGGCCAGGTGCTGACCGCCGCGCAAGGCCAGAACCCGGCCCGCCAGGCATCGATCAATGCCGGCCTGCCCAAGGAAACCACCGCCTGGGGCCTCAATCAGGTTTGCGGCTCGGGCCTGCGCGCCATCGCGCTCGGCATGCAGCAGATCGCCATCGGCGATGCCAAGGTGATCGTCGCCGGAGGCCAGGAATCGATGTCGCTTTCGACGCATGCCCAGCACCTGCGCGCCGGCGTCAAGATGGGCGACTTCAAGCTGATCGACACCATGATCAAGGACGGGCTGTGGGACGCCTTCAACGGTTACCACATGGGCAACACAGCCGAAAACGTCGCGCGTCAGTTCCAGATCACCCGCGAAGACCAGGACCAGTTCGCGCTCGCCTCGCAAAACAAGGCCGAGGCCGCGCAGAAGGCCGGCAAGTTCAAGGACGAGATCGTCGCCGTCACCATCAAGGGCAAGAAGGGCGACACCATCGTCGACCAGGACGAATACATCCGCCACGGCGCCACGATCGACGCCATGACCAAGCTGAAACCGGCTTTCGACAAGGACGGCACGGTAACCGCCGCCAACGCCTCCGGCATCAATGACGGCGCCGCCGGCGCGCTGCTGATGAGCGAAGCGGAAGCGGTGAGGCGCGGCATCACCCCGCTGGCGCGCATCGTGTCCTGGGCAACCGCCGGCGTCGATCCGCAGATCATGGGCACCGGACCCATTCCCGCCTCGCGCAAGGCCTTGGAGAAGGCCGGCTGGTCGGTCGGCGATCTCGACCTGGTCGAGGCCAACGAAGCCTTTGCGGCGCAGGCCTGCGCCGTCAACAAGGACATGGGCTGGGATCCCTCGATCGTCAACGTCAATGGCGGCGCCATCGCCATCGGCCATCCGATCGGTGCGTCCGGCGCTCGCGTCTTCAACACGCTGGTCTTCGAAATGCGCCGGCGCGGCGCCAAGAAGGGTCTCGCTACCCTGTGCATCGGCGGCGGCATGGGCGTCGCCATGTGTGTCGAAGCACTCTGAAGAAAGTCACTAAAAGGGCGGCGTGCATGCATGTCGCCCAAAAGCGCGCAGCGGTTTTGGGAACACCGACATGCATAAAACCAAACATCTGAAGCGCATCGCCTGAATCTACCTCAGCGCGACGCGCTTTAGCCGCCCGTTCTGTATCCAGTGCCTGCCAAGCCCGAGAACAGGGCGATATCAAAAAAGGGGAAATGCATGACCAAGGTAGCAATCGTCACAGGCGGATCGCGCGGCATCGGCGCGGCGATCTCGATCGCATTGAAGACCGTCGGCTATTCGGTTGCGGCGAACTATGCCGGCAATGACGCCGCAGCGGCGAAATTCAAGGCTGAGACCGGCATTCCGGTCTACAAATGGTCGGTCGCCGACTATGATGCCTGCGCCGCCGGCATCAAGCAGGTCGAGGCCGATCTCGGCCCGGTCTCGGTGCTGGTCAACAATGCCGGCATCACCCGCGACGCCATGTTCCACAAGATCACGCGCGAGCAGTGGAAAGAGGTCATCGACACCAACCTGTCCGGCGTCTTCAACATGACGCATCCGCTGTGGAGCGGGATGCGCGACCGCAAGTTCGGCCGCATCATCACCATCTCCTCGATCAACGGCCAGAAGGGCCAGGCCGGCCAGGTCAACTATTCCGCCGCCAAGGCCGGCGATATCGGTTTCAGCAAGGCTCTCGCCCAAGAGGGGGCGCGCGCCGGCATCACGGTCAACGTCATCTGTCCCGGCTATATCGCCACCGAGATGGTCAAGGCGATCGACGAGAAGGTGCTCAACGAGCGCATCATTCCCCAGATTCCTGTCGGCCGCCTCGGTGAGCCCGAGGAAATCGCGCGCTGCGTCGTCTTCCTCGCATCCGAAGATGCCGGCTTCATCACCGGCTCGACCATCACGGCCAATGGCGGCCAGTATTTCGCCTGACGACGGCGATGTAGGCGCAGAGATCGGCGGGCCGGCGCGCCGGCCCGTTTTTCGTTGGCGCCATGGTCCTTCGAAGTGACAGCACGGCTGCTGACCCAATCCGGCACGCAGAGGTTAACAGCGGCCCGGCCGGCCTGTGCGAAACCTGCTTCCAAGCCTGTGGATTCTCGGTGGATAAGCTGTTCACAACACAAGATATTGGGGTGAACAAAACGGGAAAATTCCGCTATCGCTGATTCGTCGCCGATTCGTTCCGGCTTTGAGCTGAACGTTAACGACGACAGCCGGAATCGCCTGCCAATTGCTTAACGCGGATTAAGAAAGATCAACAATTTCATAACCTTGGTCGAGGCATGCCAAGCCACTGTGATCGTTTATCGACAAAGGTTAATGGCAATGCCCTCTTAGCACGAAACGGGCCAGTTCAGCGATTCAGCATGTGGTGCGTGTCGCGGCCGCGAAATCCACATATAGCCGTGAACAAAAGCTGAATCTGCAGGAGTCACTGATTCGTCGCCGATTCGTTCCAGACTCGTTCTATCCGTTAATCCGCATCTGATTGAGAGCTTGACAGAACCACCTTCTGGCTGCCGACGGAACATTCCGCTTTCGCTTCGCGCCCGAAATCCCTATGTGTCGCCTGTCATACGCGCCCATTTGAGGCACGCTCCCGACAACCAGAGGCCAGAAGCCTTATCTCCAGGTCCCGGAAGCCTTATTCTAGGTTGATGAACATCCAGCCCAAACACACTGAGCCGCTGATCCTGTCGGGCCGCGACGTGACCGCCGTGCTCGGGCCGACCAACACCGGCAAGACCCATCTCGCCATCGAGCGCATGGTGGCGCATGAGAGTGGAATCATCGGCCTGCCGCTCAGGCTTCTGGCGCGCGAGGTCTACGCCCGCGTCTGCGAAAAGGTCGGCGCCCACAAGGTTGCGCTGATTACCGGCGAGGAAAAGATCCAGCCACCGGGCGCCAAATATTCGGTCTGCACCGTCGAGGCCATGCCGCGCGAGACCGACGCCGCCTTCGTCGCCATCGACGAGGTGCAGCTCGCCGGCGACCTCGAGCGCGGCCACATCTTCACCGATCGCATCCTGCACCTGCGCGGCCGCCAGGAAACGCTGCTGCTGGGCGCCGCCACCATGCAAAGTATCCTGCAGCGCCTGCTGAGGGGTGTCTCGGTGGTGACGCGGCCGAGGCTGTCGCATCTTGCCTATGCCGGCTCCAAGAAGCTGACCCGCCTGCCGCGGCGCACGGCGATCGTCGCCTTTTCCGCCGACGAGGTCTACGCCATCGCCGAGTTGATCCGCCGCCAGCAGGGCGGTGCCGCCGTCGTGCTCGGCGCGCTCTCGCCGCGCACCCGCAACGCCCAGGTGGCGCTGTTCCAGTCCGGCGATGTCGACTACCTCATCGCCACCGATGCCATCGGCATGGGTCTCAACCTCGATCTCGACCACGTCGCCTTCGCCCAGAATCGCAAGTTCGACGGCTTCCAGTACCGCAATCTGACGGCGGCCGAGCTTGGCCAGATCGCCGGCCGCGCCGGCCGGCATCTGCGCGACGGCACGTTCGGTGTCACCGGCCAGGTCGACCCGCTGGACGAGGATCTGATCAAGAAGATCGAAGGCCACGACTTCGACCCGGTGAAGGTGCTGCAATGGCGCACCGCACATTTCGACTTTGCCAGCCTCGACGCGCTGAAGCGCTCGATCGAAACCAACGCCCCGGTCGAGGGACTGACACGGGCATTGCCTGCCGTCGATGCACAGGCGCTCGAGCATCTGTCGCGCGACGAGGACATCCGCGCACTCACCACCAATGCCAAGCGCGTGGCGCTGCTGTGGGAAGCCTGCGCGCTGCCCGACTACCGCAGGATCGCGCCGGCCCAGCATGCCGACCTCATTGCCTCGATCTACACGGACCTCGCACGCCACGGCCATGTCGACGAGAATTACATGGCCGAGCAGGTGCGCCGCGCCGACACAACAGAGGGCGACATTGATACGCTCTCGCATCGCATTGCCCAGATCCGCACCTGGACATTCGTGTCGAACCGGCCCGGCTGGCTGGCCGATCAGGCACACTGGCAGGAAAAGACGCGCGAAATCGAAGACAGATTGTCGGATGCGCTGCATGAGCGGTTGACGAAACGCTTCGTAGACCGCAGGACTTCCGTCCTCATGCGGCGCCTTAGAGAAAATACCATGCCTGAAGCCGAAATTAGTTCTACCGGAACCGTCCTTGTCGAAGGCCACCATGTCGGCGAGCTGCAAGGGTTCCGCTTCACCGCCGACCAGACCGCCGGCGGCGAAGACGCCAAGGCGGTGCGCACCGCTGCCCAGAAGGCGCTGGCCGCCGAGTTCGAGGCGCGCGCCGAACGCTTCGGCGCCTCGGCCAATGGCGATATCGCGCTCGGGTCGGATGGCACGCTGCGCTGGATCGGTGCGCCGATCGGCACGCTTGTATCAGGCGAAGACGCGCTGAAGCCGCGGCTGGTGCTGCTGGCCGACGAACAGCTGACCGGCCCGGCGCGCGACAAGGTCGCCGCGCGTGCCGAGCGTTTCGTCAATTTCCAGATCGAGTCGCTGCTGAAGCCGCTGGTCGACTTGAAAAACGCCGACCAGATTTCCGGCATCGGCCGTGGCATCGCCTTCCAGCTGGTCGAGAATTTCGGCCTCATCAACCGCCGCGACATCGCTGAGGAGATGAAGTCGCTCGACCAGGAAGGCCGCGCAGCCCTTCGCCGGCTTGGCGTGCGCTTCGGCGCCTACCATGTCTTCGTGCCGGCGCTGATCAAGCCGGCGCCTGCCGGGCTGGTGACGCTGCTGTGGGCGCTGAAGAACGACGGCAAGGACAAGCCAGGTTTTGGCGACGTGGTCCATGCGCTCGCCTCGGGTCGCACCTCGGTGGTCATCGACCCGGCCTTCGACAAGACCTTCTACAAGCTTGCCGGCTACCGCAATCTCGGCCGTCGCGCCGTGCGCATCGACATCCTGGAACGGCTGGCGGATCTGATCCGCCCGGCGACCAACTGGAAGCCCGGTCTCGGCCAGCGCCCGGACGGCGCCTATGACGGCCAGTCCTTCATGGTGACGCCGCCGATGATGTCGATCCTCGGCGCCACCGCGGACGACATGGAAG
>NZ_RZQE01000570.1:0-3318 GCF_004022955.1 Mesorhizobium sp. M7A.F.Ca.US.002.01.1.1
TGTAGATAGACTGGAAGAGCATCAGCGCAGCGAAGGCAGCGTTGTGTTTTCCTTTACTCATGTCCATTGCGGCCACTCCACACAGCGCGGGATATAGGTCGTCAAACCGGAGCGCATCAATTCTGGCACGTCAACGCCTTCATCGCCGCCGGCATCGTCTCGCGAAAAAAAGAGCGGGCCCGGAAGAGTCGGACCCGCCAGCGGCTATGATCAGGCTGCAGAGAGCGGTCGGTCATTCGCGAGCCAAAGGCTGGCTGCTGCCAGGGCAGCAACCACAGCGCCAGCGATGGCGTGCGACCACATTGCTGCCGCCAGGCCGGCAAAGCCAAGCACCCAAGGTGCGGCCACAATCCACAGGCCGACGACAAGGTTCGCCCATTCCTCATATTTGTGGAACGCCACCAACGCGCGCGCTGCGATCAGAACGGTGATTACGCCCCCGATGAAGGCGTGCCAGACGGCAACAGCATCGGCAGCATAGCCAAGGAGCCAAGGCGAGAGCGCCAGCGCGATGCCGGCAAGGATGTTTACGACATCAAGCGCCCGCCTGCTGCTGTCGGAAGCGAGATTCTTCAACACTCCCTTCCTGCGTTTCAGTACGTCAATGTACCGCCCTTGAGTCGAGGGCGGGTGCGGCAGCGGGCCTGTTCGGCCCGATGCCGCAAAGCTTCTTGGGTCCGGATTTGAAACGGACGCAGTCCTTCGGCGAGATCGGCTCAGTCAGGAGGAAGGGTTCGATCTCCCGAGGTTCGAACGAATTGCCGGCGATCTCACTCAATGCGAGATGCGGCCGGCTCTTCGGCCTGGCCGCCAGCCGGGGCGCTGCGCCGCGCGCCAGTGCGCGCGCCCGCCCTGCTGCCGCGACCGCAAGCGCGAAGGGGTTCGGGATGGTCCGTTGGGCGTCGAAGACGATCAGTGGGTCCATTCTTGCCTCCATCATGCGGCTATCCGGGATCGTACCGGGCTGAGCCGAGTCTGGAATCTCTGGGTACTGCCTTCCAAGGCCAGCAGAGCGAGCTCAACCTCGTCCAATCGCGTCGGACGTGCATTTTCCGGCATGCCTTCAGCGGTGGCCAGGTCGATCAGGTACTCGTTCCAGGCCCAGTTCTTGAGCACGGCACATTTCTCTTCGGGTGCGAGTACCGGGTCATCCACCACCTGCATCGGAGAGGCGTAGAATGTCTCGGGCTCGGAAAGCGCCGTCTGTATGTGCGCTGCCTCTGCACCAGCGCCATAGTTGTGGCTTGCCTGAAGCCATGCCAATAGTAGCCGTTGCCAAACCACGTCGGAAAAGGCGTGCCTCTCCTCCGATGCTTGCCTGTTGCTGACCTTGGCCTGAGAGCCAGAAGATGGAGCCTGCACCACGTAGCTGAGGCCTTGGCGCTCCGCATAACGGATCCCCGCCTCCAGCGTCGGAAAATCCGGTCGAACCTGGGTCAGGGTGTCCCGGCCGCCCGTATAGCCCATCAGCGGCTCGATGAACGGGGCTGTGCGAGGTTCGAAGATCAATCGCCAGTCCTTACGGGGCTTTGCCGAGGTCGTGGCCGAGCGGCATGGCTGGTAGATCCGTGCCGTCACGCCGTCCGGAAACACTGACCGCCCCATTGACAAAGCCGGCTCGTCGACACGAGGCCGATTGTCATTGTCCGGCCGGCCGGAGGTCCTGGTTGGGCTTCTGATGTCGCTGCTTTGAACTGTCTCCATTGTCTGTCCCTCCTATCATGAAGGGTGGTACGAGCAGCGGCCGTTACGGCCGCTGCTCATACTGCCGTGCGTCAGTTCTTGCCGTTGATTGCGATCCGCTTGGCCTTCGCCTGCGCCCGCTCGGTCTTGGGCAAGGTCACGGTCAGCACCCCGTTCTTGAAGGCGGCGTTGACCTTGTCTTCCTCGACCTCGTAGCCGAGCGGAATGAGGCGCTCGAAGCGACCGTAGAAGCGCTCGGAGAACTGCCGGTCTTTGTCCTCGGTCTCGGAACGCTTCTCGCCTTTAAGCTTGAGCGCCCCGTTGTCCAGCAGGACTTCTATGTCGCTCTCGTCCAGGCCGGGTATTTCCGCCGTGACGCGGACTTCCTTGTCCGTGTCGGAAATTTCGACGCTGGGCCAAGTGGCGGCAAAAGAGGGACTGAAGGCCGGCAGTCTGGCGCCGAAGCTGCGGAAGGCGTCATCGAACAGCCGGTTTACCTCCCGGTGGAGGGAGACGAAGGGGTCTCGATCTCCATCAGGGAAGAGACTGGGCGCCGAGTTTCCGTTGCCCCGGCCCCATGGGATCAAATCACGTACGCTCATTGTCTTTCTCCTTTCGTAGGTCTGTGAGCCGGGCCGGACGCCCGGCTCAAGCGATGCCTTCATCGTGGATTGCTCAGGCCGCCAGCTTCTCGGTCTCGACCTTGCGGGCTTCGATCTTCGGAATGGGAGCCCCGCTGGAGATCTCGACCTTGCGCGGTTTCATCTCCTCGGGAACCTCGCGCTTGAGATCGATGCTCAGCAGCCCGTTCTCAAGGCTGGCGCCAGCAACTTTGACATGATCGGCCAGTTCGAACCGACGCTCGAAAGCGCGCCCGTTGATGCCGCGGTAGAGATACTGGCCGTTCTCATCGCCGGATTGCGACCCGCTCACGACCAGCATGTTGGGCTGGTGAGTGATGGTCAGCTGGTCCTGCGAGAAACCGGCGACCGCCATCGTGATGCGATAGTCATCATCATCAACCTTGGCGATATCGTGGGCGGCCAGTTGTCGAACGAGGCCACACGGCTCGCATTTTCAAGCATGTCGACCATGCGGTCGAAGCCGATGCTGGACCGGTACAGGGGGGTAAAATCGAGGTTCATAACCACATCCTCCTTTGAGCAACATGGATCATAGGAGGCGCCAAGAGCCTTGCCGCCTCCTGGTCTTGCCGGCCCCATCAGGCGACCGGCGACCATCAATTTAGAATCGCGACTTGCACCTTCAAGAGGTATTAGGAAAATTTTCAGCGGCAATCCGGGCGAAACGCACCCATGCCACCCCCCGCCGGCGGGGTCACTCGCCGACGGGTCAATGGTTCACGAACAATCAGGTCGCGCTTAAATCCGATCGATGAATGGCACGAACCCGGCCACCATCGCGCTGTCACTGCCATCAGGACCGGCAAGCTCGTCCGATTGATCCAATTGTTGCAATGCATCCATGATCGCATCGAAGCTGACTGGTTCACCCGCCCCCGGCAGCATGCGAAGCGCTGGCACGGATTCTACCGCGCAGGCATCCGACGCCCATGACGAAAGGATGGCGCGCTTCTCCTGACCGTCCAGGGCAACGTCGGCCAAGACGTCGTGG